>NZ_LZHI01000022.1:0-45156 GCF_001690385.1 Gilliamella sp. Choc6-1 | reverse complement strand
TATTAAATAAAAATATTATTATTTTTTTATCTAGTTAGTTTTTACTTGTAACAGTATCGCTTATGCGATTTAAAATGGAGAAAATCAATGTGTTCGATTTTAGGTATTCTTGATATTAAATCAGATCCAGAACAATTACGAACAAAAGCATTAGAACTATCATGCCTACAACGTCATCGTGGTCCTGATTGGTCTGGTATTTTTGCTTCTGATAAAGCAATTCTTGCTCATGAACGTTTATCAATTGTAGATGTTAATACAGGATCTCAGCCGCTTTATAATAAAGATAAAACATTAGTTTTAGCAGTAAATGGCGAAATTTATAATCATCAAGAACTCCGAAATCAGTACAAAGATCGTTATGAGTTTCAAACAGGCTCTGACTGTGAAGTGATTCTTGCTTTATATCAAGAAAAAGGTATTGATTGCCTTGATGAATTACAAGGTATGTTTGCTTTTATCCTTTATGATATCAATAAAGGAAGCTATTTTATTGGCCGTGACCATATTGGTATTATTCCAATGTATACAGGTCATGATGAAAATGGCACATTTTATGTTGCCTCTGAAATGAAAGCATTAGTTCCTGTTTGTAAAACAATTGAAGCTTTCCCTCCGGGATGCTATCTATCTAGTACCGAAGGTGAAATCAAAACATATTACAAACGTGACTGGATGGATTACGAAAATGTGAAAGACAATAAGACGGATATTAATGCACTGCGTGTTGCATTAGAAGAGTCTGTAAAAAGTCATTTAATGTCTGACGTGCCATATGGTGTTTTATTGTCAGGTGGACTTGATTCTTCCGTCATTTCAGCGATCACTAAAAAATTCTCAGCACGTCGTGTTGAAGATCACGAAAAATCAGAAGCATGGTGGCCACAGTTGCACTCATTTGCTGTAGGTTTAAAAGGTGCTCCAGATCTTAAAGCTGCACAAGCGGTTGCTGATCATCTAGGTACAGTTCACCATGAAATTAACTTTACCATTCAAGAAGGTATTGATGCGATTCGTGACGTAATTTATTTCATTGAAACTTATGATGTAACCACAATCCGTGCATCAACACCAATGTATTTAATGGCACGTAAAATCAAAGCAATGGGAATAAAAATGGTACTTTCTGGTGAAGGTGCTGATGAAGTGTTCGGCGGTTACCTCTATTTCCACAAAGCGCCAAATGCTAAAGAATTCCATGAAGAAACTGTACGTAAATTAGCTGCACTACATATGTATGATTGTGCACGTGCGAATAAAGCAATGGCGGCTTGGGGCGTTGAAGCTCGAGTACCATTCCTTGATAAAAAATTCTTAGATGTCGCAATGCGCATCAATCCAAATGATAAAATGTGTGGTAGCAATGGCAAAATGGAAAAACATATTGTCCGTGAAGCATTTGAGTCTTACTTACCAGCATCGGTTGTTTGGCGTCAAAAAGAACAATTCTCTGATGGTGTTGGTTATAGTTGGATTGATACATTAAAAGAAATTGCAGAAAGTAAAATTACTGATCAGCAATTAGAAAATGCAAAATTCCGCTTCCCATATAATACGCCAACTTCGAAAGAAGCTTATATGTACCGTGAAATTTTCAATGAACTATTTCCAGTTGAAAGTGCGGCTCATTGTGTACCTGGCGGTCCAACTGTTGCATGTTCAACTGCTAAAGCAATTGAATGGGATGAATCATTTAAGAACTTAAATGATCCATCTGGGCGTGCAGCGGTTGGTGTTCATAACGACGCTTATAAAAAATAATTGGTTTTAGCGATAATTATTTGATAAAAAACGGGAAATATTTCCCGTTTTTTTATTAACGATAGACTAAATTAAATTATTAATGCGCAACGCCTTTTGGTGCACCAATCGGTAAAATAGTACGACCAAATTGCTCATTAATCACTTCTGCCATTGCCAAATAAACGGCACTTGCTCCACAAATAATGCCTTCAAAACCAGCAATATGAATAATACTATGATTACCTGAAATATTACCAATAGCTAATAAAGCAAATAAAATGGTTAAACTAGCAAAAACAAATTGTAATGCGCGGTTACCTTTTAATGTACCAATAAACATAAAGCCAGTAAAAATCCCCCATAACGCAAGGAAAATACCAACAAAAGTCGCATCAGATGGCGCTGTCGCTGGTGAAGTTGGTAAATACCAAATACCCACTAACGCAATCCAAAAGAAACCATAAGAAGTAAATGCAGTAGTACCAAACGTATTACCTTTTCTAAATTCTAAAATGCCAGCAATGACTTGTGCAAGTCCACCGTAAAAAATACCCATTGAAACTATTACTGTCATAACAGGAAAAAATCCTGCATTATGGATATTTAATAAAATTGTTGTCATACCAAATCCCATTAGCCCAAGTGGGCCTGGATTTGCAAGTTTAGTTTGTTCCATAAAAATCCTATAAATTAAATATGATGATTAAAAAGAGCAGCAATAATAAGTGTAGAAAACTTTACAATCAAGATTTAAGCAAAATTATTTTTTTTTACCCCTTGATATTGCCAAGAATGTTCCCATTTTATGTGGAAACAAAAACATTTCATTGTGTAAATTAAGGGCTTGAAATTACAGATTTAAGACCTATATACAATAAATAATAAACAGGTTTTGAGGAGAAAAGATTATGGGTAAAATTATTGGTATCGATTTAGGTACAACAAATTCATGTATTGCAGTAATGGACAATGGTCAAGCAAAAGTATTAGAAAACGCTGAAGGCGATCGTACAACCCCTTCTATTATTGCTTACACACAAGATGGAGAAATCTTAGTTGGTCAACCTGCAAAACGTCAAGCAGTAACCAATCCACAAAATACACTATTTGCAATTAAACGTTTAATTGGTCGTCGTTTTGAAGATGCCGAAGTACAACGCGACGTTAGCATCATGCCATATAAGATCGTAAAAGCTGACAATGGCGATGCATGGGTTGATGTTAAAGGTCAAAAAATTGCACCACCACAAATTTCTGCTGAAGTATTGAAAAAAATGAAAAAAACAGCAGAAGATTATCTTGGGGAAGCAGTGACTGAAGCGGTTATTACTGTACCTGCTTATTTTAACGATGCGCAACGTCAAGCAACTAAAGATGCTGGTCGTATTGCAGGACTTGATGTAAAACGTATCATCAACGAACCTACAGCTGCAGCGCTTGCCTATGGTTTAGATAAAGATGTAGGTAACCGAACTATAGCTGTTTATGACCTTGGTGGTGGTACATTTGATATCTCCATTATCGAAATCGACGACGTTGATGGCGAAAAAACCTTTGAAGTATTAGCAACAAATGGTGATACTCACTTAGGTGGTGAAGACTTTGACTCACGTTTAATCAATTATTTAGTTGATGAATTTAAACGTGAACAAAACTTTGATTTAAAAAACGATCCATTAGCAATGCAACGTTTGAAAGAAGCAGCAGAAAAAGCGAAAATTGAATTATCATCAGCTCAACAAACAGATATTAATTTACCGTACATTACTGCTGATGCAACAGGTCCAAAACATTTAAATATTAAAGTAACACGTGCAAAACTTGAGTCTTTAGTTGAAGATTTAGTTAAACGTTCTATGGATCCAGTAAAAACAGCCTTACAAGATGCAGGTCTTTCTGTTTCTGACATTAAAGACGTTATTCTTGTTGGTGGACAAACTCGTATGCCAATGGTTCAAAAAGCGGTTGCTGACTTCTTTGGTAAAGAACCCCGTAAAGATGTAAACCCTGATGAAGCGGTTGCTGTTGGTGCTGCTGTTCAAGGTGGTGTACTTGGTGGTGATGTTAAAGATGTTTTATTACTTGATGTTACACCATTGTCTTTAGGTATTGAGACTATGGGTGGCGTTATGACAGCGTTAATTGAAAAGAATACTACAATCCCAACTAAACATAGCCAAGTGTTTTCAACCGCTGAGGATAACCAATCAGCCGTAACTATTCATGTTTTACAAGGTGAACGTAAACGTGCAAGTGATAATAAATCACTAGGGCAATTTAATCTTGATGGTATTCAAGCTGCACCTCGCGGTATGCCACAAATTGAAGTTACTTTTGATATTGATGCTGACGGTATCTTACATGTATCGGCAAAAGATAAAAATACAGGTCGTGAACAAAATATCACCATTAAAGCTTCTTCGGGTCTAAGCGAAGAAGAAATTCAGAAAATGGTAAACGATGCTGAAGCAAATGCCGATGCTGACCGTAAATTTGAAGAGTTAGCACAAATACGTAACCAAGCAGATCATCTTGTTCATTCAACTCGTAAACAAATAACTGAAGCGGGTGATCAGTTATCAGCTGATGATAAAAAAGCCATTGAAGATGCAGTCAATGCTTTAGAAGTTGCCACTCGTGGTGAAGATAAAGCAGAAATTGAAGCTAAAATTAATGCATTAATGGATACTTCTAAAAAATTACTTGAATTAGCGCAACAACAAGCCCAAGCAGCTCAAAGTGCGGGACAATCAAATAATGCCACTGGTGCGCAAGATGATGTTGTTGATGCCGATTTTAAAGAAGTTGATGATGATAAAAAATAATCATTAATTAGTATGTTTTTTAATGCGTTATTTCAACAAGTTTTAAACATGTAACACATTAAACGGGCGTGAGGTAACTCAAGCCCGTTTAGTTGTTTATACAATGATAAAAATAAAGGTTAATTATGGCGAAGAAAGATTATTATGAAATATTAGGCGTAAGTAAAAGTGCCAGTGAAAGCGAGATAAAAAAAGCCTATAAACGACTAGCCATGAAATATCATCCCGATAAAAATCAGGATAATAAAGCAGAAGCAGAAGCAAAATTTAAAGAAGTCAAAGAAGCTTATGAAATTTTAACTGATACACAAAAGAAAGCGGCTTATGATAAATATGGACATGCTGCTTTTGAACAAGGCTATGGTGGAGCTGGTGCTAGTGGTTTTAGTGGATTTGGTGGTGGTTCTGCATTTGATGATATATTCAGTGATTTCTTTGGTGGTGGTCGTGGACGTGGACAAACTGTATCTCGTGGCAATGACTTACAATACAATATCACACTAACATTAGAAGAAGCTGCCGCAGGTGTAAGTAAAGAAATTAAGGTACCAACTTGGGTAAGTTGTGATATTTGCCATGGGCAAGGAACTGAAAAGTCTTCTGATGTGGTAACGTGTAATACATGTCATGGTGCTGGTGTTGTACAAATGCGCCAAGGCTTTTTTGCCGTACAACAAGAGTGTCCAACTTGTCATGGTCGTGGTAAAGTCGTTAAAAATCCATGTAAAAAATGTCATGGTGAAGGTCGAATACAAAAAACAAAAACATTGTCTGTCACTATTCCTGCTGGTGTTGATACAGGAAACCGAATTCGACTTTCTGGTGAAGGTGAAGCGGGCTTAAATGGAGCTCCTGCTGGTGATTTATATGTACAAGTGCAAGTTAAACAGCATGCTATTTTTGAGCGAGATGGC
This sequence comes from Gilliamella sp. Choc6-1, assembly GCF_001690385.1. Classification (NCBI taxonomy): domain Bacteria; kingdom Pseudomonadati; phylum Pseudomonadota; class Gammaproteobacteria; order Orbales; family Orbaceae; genus Gilliamella; species Gilliamella sp. Choc6-1. Next base: position 39,674 of record NZ_LZHI01000022.1, on the reverse strand, counting down.
ATAAATCTGCATTGCGAAATCCCGATTAATATTGCATTAGCATCACTTGGTGGCGAAGTTGAAGTGCCAACACTTAATGGCAAGGTCAGCTTAACAATTCCTGCCGAAACACAAACAGGTAAAATGTTTAGGCTACGTGGTAAAGGCGTTAAATCATTACGCACTAGCACTATGGGTGATCTTTACTGTCATGTTGTGGTGGAAACACCGGTTAATTTAACTAGTAAGCAAAAAGATCTACTGAAAGAATTAGGCGAAAGTTTTAAAGCAGATAAAAATTCAAAACACAGTCCAAAAGAAAAAAGCTTTTTTGATAAAGTAAAGAAATTTTTTGGGTAATATAAAAAATTAACTAAGCGAGATAGGTATTATCAATCTCGCTTTTTATTATCACTAGATAAGGTAAAAATTATTTTCCTTACATAATTAGATGCATTAAAAAGAGAAATGATTCAAAGTATAAAAATATATACAACCTATTAAGTGAAAAGAAAATGAAAAGGATGAATTAAAAATTAATATGACATCAAAACAATACTTTCGAACACTCAGAAAAAACAGAGTGTTCGAATAAAATTATTAGTATACAAATTACATTTTTGTCGTAAATGTACGTGCGATAACATCACGTTGTTGTTCAGCAGTTAACGAGTTAAAGCGAACTGCATAACCAGAAACTCGAATGGTTAATTGTGGGTATTTTTCAGGATGTTGAACAGCATCTTCTAAAGTTTCGCGTCGAAGAACGTTTACATTTAAATGTTGACCACCTTCAACTTTGATTGTTGGTGCTACATCTAATGGAATCTCACGATATTCGAATTGACCCAATTCAGCTGTTGGAATAACCTGATCTTCTTTATAAACTGATTTAGCGGCTACACAACGAGCTTCTTTTGTTGAGTCATCTAATAACCAAAAAGAATTAAGTAATGCAGCATTGTCAGCTTTAGTAATTTGAATACCTGTAATCATTTTGAGCCCTCCTACGGGGTTTTATTACCCTAAAATTATTAAGGATAATATAGCACTTTCAAAATTTGATTAAAGTCAAAAAAAACTATCAATTCAATAATCAATACCTTTGATTGCTATTTTAGTTATGGCTATAAAAGTTATTTATATTAATTATTTTGAATTTATCACTTTATTTAAAATTAAAAGAACTTAACCAAATATTTTATTTAGTACAATGTCGATAGGAGCCCTAAAATATTATAAAAATATCAGTTAAACATTGAAAGTTTGAATAATCAGTTTCCATTTTATATCTAAGTAAACATTTAAGAATATTGGTTTAGCGAAAGCCAAGCTGATTAACATTAGGTTTATTATTTTTTTTAGGTATAATTATTTAATCAGCAAATAATGTTGTTGAGTCATATGAAATAATAATATAGGTATTGTATGAGTAATCAATTAACATGGCATGATGTTATAGGCAATGAAAAAGAAAAGCCCTATTTTCAGAATATAATGCAATTTGTAGCATCTGAACGTACTAATGGTAAGATTGTGTACCCACCACAGCATGATGTGTTTAATGCATTTCGTTTTACACCGTTTGATCAAATCAAAGCGGTGATTTTAGGGCAAGATCCTTATCATGGTCCTAATCAAGCTCACGGTCTTTCTTTTTCTGTTTTACCCGGAGTTAAGACACCACCATCGTTAGTTAATATTTATAAAGAACTGGCAACCGATATTGATGGTTTTACAATTCCTTCTCATGGCTATTTAGCTTCTTGGGCTGCTCAAGGTGTATTACTATTAAATAATGTGTTGACTGTTGAAGCGGGGCAAGCGCATTCTCATGCAAAAATAGGTTGGGAAACTTTTACTGATAATGTGATAGCGGCAATCGATGAGTATCTTGAAGGTGTGGTTTTTTTATTGTGGGGATCTCCTGCACAAAAAAAAGGGCAGTTTATTAATCGCCAAAAACATCATGTATTAACATCGGTGCATCCATCACCGTTATCAGCTCATCGTGGATTTTTTGGCTGTAAGCACTTTTCCAAAGCGAATGATCTTATTATGCAACAAGGTAAAAAAGCAATAGATTGGCAACCAAGACTATCGGAAAAACAAACATGAGTAATAATAAAAGACGTCGAACAAGTTTGCAGGAAATTGCAAATCTAATCGGGATTAGTAAAATGACTGTGAGTCGTTTCTTACGCGATCCCAATCTTGTATCAAAACCACTTCAATTACAAATTTCAGCCGCAATAGATAAGCTAGGATATATTCCCAATAAAGCTCCCGATATGCTGCCTAACGCTAAAAGTAATGCCATTGGCATTGTGTTCCCTTCTTTAACCAATCAGGTTTTCGCCATATTGGTTAGGACCAAGAGTTGAATCGGTACACATAAGCTTTAATAGCGTATAAGGTATTGCAGTCAAAAAGTACCAACCCGGTTTATCAACATCATGCAAACGGCGTACTGTAACTGCGCAATTAGGAACAAATAAAGTCAATGTCAAGCTCAAAGTTAAAACGAGGTTATTTTTCATCATATTATCAATAATTATCATCAAAATAATTAGAACAATATAGATCGAAGAGAACATCCAATATTCTTCACGGCAAGCTCGTCCATTAAAATTTGCATAATTTATTGTAATACAATTAATAAACCAATTCTTTCCTATATTCCTTTTTTAAATTAATTACTGAAATAAATTATTTGGGACGGCTATTTTAATGAAAAAAAAACGAAAATAAAACTGATTTTTATCGTTAAATTTTTTTATTTTTATTTTTTATCAATATTTACATTGCCTATAAGGCTGTTGATTTCAGGTTTTCATAAAGTGATAACTATGTTAGAATTACCGCTCAGTGGTTATTTATACCAGCTAACAGATTATAGAAAATAACACTGAGGCCCTCCATGAAAATAGTTGAAGTAAAACACCCTCTTGTACGTCATAAAATTGGATTAATGCGTGAACACGATATTAGTACCAAAGACTTTCGTAATCTTGCCAGCGAAGTTGGCAGTTTATTAACTTATGAAGCAACGGCTGATCTACCTACCGAAACAGTAACAATAGACGGTTGGTGTGGACCTGTTCAAGTAGAACGTATTAAGGGTAAAAAAATTACGGTTGTACCTATTTTGCGTGCTGGCTTAGGTATGATGGATGGTGTGCTTGAGCATGTGCCAAGTGCCCGTATTAGCGTTGTTGGTTTTTACCGTAACGAAGAAACGTTAGAACCTGTTCCTTATTTTCAAAAACTAACCTCGGATATTGAAGATCGAATGGCTTTAGTTGTTGATCCAATGTTAGCTACAGGTGGCTCAATGGTGGCGACAATCGATTTGCTTAAAAAAGCAGGTTGTAAAAATATTAAAGTATTAGTTTTAGTTGCTGCACCAGAAGGTATTAAAGTGCTTGAACAAGCTCACCCTGATGTTGAACTTTATACTGCATCGATTGATGAGAAGTTGAACGAAAAAGGCTACATACTACCTGGACTGGGTGATGCTGGAGACAAAATCTTCGGCACAAAATAAAATCTCAAAATTTAGACCGGTTAATCCGGTTTTTTTATGCCTGTTAATCAGGCAAGTTATACAATAAATTTCGTTAAGTAAGAGAGGCGAGATGTGAGCAATATCACAACAGATAAAACAAAAAATATAACATCACTGCATAAACATTCTTGGCAAGATATTTTTACTGGAGCGCAAATGTTATTTGTCGCATTTGGTGCATTGGTGTTAGTTCCACTATTAACAGGGTTAAACCCGAATGTAGCTCTTTTTACTGCTGGAGTAGGTACTTTATTATTTCAATTGACAACTAAAGGTAAAGTTCCTGTATTTTTAGCTTCGTCATTTGCTTTTATTGCTCCTATCTCATTTGGTGTTGCTCAATGGGGGATTCCTGCTACTTTAGGCGGTTTAATAGCTGCGGGATTTGTATTTATGTTTTTTTCTTTTTTAGTAAAAATAAATGGTAAACATGTTATTGATAGTATCTTACCGCCAGTTGTAACTGGACCAATTATTATGGTTATTGGTTTATCATTGGCGCCTGTTACTATAGGTATGGCAATGGGTAAAAACAGTGGACTGCAAGCTGAAAATTATCAATTGATTATTATTTCAATGGTATCATTATTAACAACTTTAGTGGTTGCCATTTGGGCAAAAGGTTTTTTAAAATTATTACCTATTATTTCGGGTATTGTAGTTGGTTATACGCTCTCTTGCATGTTTGGTATTGTCAATTTCCAGCCAATTATTGACGCACCATGGTTTAAAGTTCCCGATTTCACTTTTCCTGAATTTCACTGGCAAGCCATTTTGTATATGATCCCAATTGTCATTGCGCCAACCATTGAACATGTTGGCGATATTATGGCTATTAGCGCCGTAACAGGTAAAGACTATACACGCGATCCTGGTTTACAGCGTACATTACTTGGTGATGGGCTAGCAACTTCGATGGCAGGATTTTTTGGTGGACCACCGTGTATTACTTATGCAGAAGTGATTGGTGCAGTAACGCTAACTCGCAATTTCAAAACTCGAGTAATGACATGGGCAGCTTTTTGGGCAATTTTAATGTCTTTTATCGGAAAAATTGGTGCATTTTTAAGTTCAATTCCAACTGTAGTAATGGGTGGGATTATGGTGTTACTGTTTGGTTCTATTGCATCTGTGGGCATTAATATCTTAGTGAAACATAAAGTCGATCTATCTGTACCGCGTAATATGTGTATTGTTTCATTAGTTTTAGTTTTTGGTATTGGAGGGATGATCTTTGATTTTGGCTCTTATACACTGCAAGGTATTAGTTTGTGTGGTATTTTAGCTATTGTGTTAAATCTTATCTTGCCACATCAAGTCAAATCGATTGATAGCCACTAAATTCACTCATATTTCGTTGGCTATATTGATAGTCAACGATTCTTTATGATATGTCATGATTAATTTATTGATACATTGTGCATTGCTTGATATCTTAAATTAATAGATAAAAGTGAATAACTACTCACTTTTTTATTTTGTGATTATTCTCACATGCAATAAACTAATTTTAGCAATATTGTTTTCTTTTTAATATTAACTTATATAGTGTTTTTTGCCATTTATGATGGTATATGTACTTACTAAGTATGTAAGTAATAACTTACAATGTTATTTGTTAATCATTAAAGCTGATGTTGGATAACTGGGTATTAAACAATAAATAATCTAGATGGGCTATTAGTAAGTAAAATGAATTAGTATGTTTTTTATTGGTTACGATACAAATTGTTGTTAAAAACTTTCAGTAAAACATGCGTTTCAGTATAAAAACACACTTATCAAAAAATAAGTGTGTTTTTAATGATAAACCGTTTTATTTGATTGGACGCATGGTTGGGAATAAAATTACGTCACGAATTGTATGGCTGTTGGTAAATAGCATCACCGTACGGTCAATACCAATCCCAAGTCCTGCTGTAGGCGGTAAACCGTGCTCCAGCGCTGTAATATAATCTTCATCATAAAACATCGCTTCATCATCACCCGCATCTTTTTGTGATACTTGATCAGCAAAGCGTTGAGCTTGATCTTCAGCATCGTTAAGTTCTGAGAATCCATTGCCAATTTCACGACCACCAATAAAAAACTCGAATCGGTCTGTTACAAATGGGTTTTCGTCGTTACGGCGAGCAAGCGGTGATACTTCTGCTGGGTATTCGGTAATAAAAGTTGGTTGAATTAAGTTCGATTCAGCCACTTCTTCAAAAATTTCAGTCACAACACGACCAAGTCCCCAACCTTTTTCAATTTTAATGCCAATTGATTGTGCTATGGCACAAGCTTTATCAAAGTCATCTAGATCAGTATTATTGGTTTCAGGGCGGTAATGGCAAATGGCTTCACGCATGGTCATTTTGATAAATGGTTTACCAAAATCAAACGTATGTTCACCATATTGCACAACAGCATCACCTGTTACCGCAATAGCTAAACGACGGAATAATGTTTCTGTTAATACGATCAGATCTTTGTAATCAGCATAAGCCATATACATTTCCATCATGGTAAATTCTGGATTATGTCTTGGTGATACGCCTTCATTTCGGAAGTTGCGATTAATTTCAAATACCCGCTCAAAGCCACCTACAACTAATCGTTTTAGATAAAGTTCTGGCGCAATACGCATATACATATCTAAATCAAGCGCATTGTGATGCGTAATAAATGGTTTAGCTGATGCACCACCCGGAATTACCTGCATCATTGGCGTTTCGACTTCCATAAAGTGGTTTTCAATCATAAAGTTGCGGATTTCACTGACAACTTTGGAACGCGCTTTAAAAGTCTCTCTTGACTCTTGATTTGTGATAAGATCCAAGTAACGTTGACGGTAACGCATTTCTTGATCGGCAAGTCCATGAAACTTATCAGGTAATGGGCGAAGAGCTTTAGTTAATAAACAAATTTCTTCACAGTGAATAGAAAGCTCACCAGTTTTAGTCTTAAATAGGTAACCTTTAGCGCCGACAATATCGCCCAAATCCCATTTTTTAAATTGCTCGTTATAAAAACCTTCAGGGAGATCATCACGAGTAACATAAAGTTGGATTTGTCCAGCAACATCTTGTAGAGAAACAAACGAGGCTTTACCCATAATACGACGCATCATCATACGGCCAGCCACAGTTACAATAATTTTCTTTTCAATCAGTTCTTCGTTAGTTTTATCGCCATATTGTTTATGGAGATCACTAGAAATCGCATCACGGCGAAAATCATTAGGAAAAGCAATACCTTGTTCGCGAAGATGAGCGAGCTTTTCGCGACGTACTTTTAGTTCATTATTTAACTCTTCAATTTGGTTTTGTTGATCTTGCTGCTCTGTTGACATAGTTTTACCTTTTATTTATAACCAAGCGGTTTATAAACCTGCTTTTAAGCTTTCTTCAATAAATTGATCTAAATCGCCATCTAATACGGCCTGTGTATTACGAGTTTCAACGCCAGTACGCAAATCCTTGATACGCGAATCATCAAGTACGTAAGAGAGAATTTGGCTCCCCCAACCAATGTCAGATTTAGTCTCTTCCATTTGTTGTTTTTCAGCATTCTTTTTTTGCATCTCAAGCTCATACAGTTTTGCTTTTAACTGTTTCATTGCTTGATCTTTATTGCTGTGTTGTGAACGGTTATTTTGACATTGAGTAACAATACCCGTAGGAATATGAGTGATTCGTACAGCAGACTCAGTTTTATTTACATGTTGACCACCAGCACCTGACGCACGGTATACATCGATACGGAGATCGGCAGGGTTAATGTCGATATCAATATCATCATCAATTTCAGGATAAACAAATACAGAAGCAAACGAGGTATGGCGTCGATTGCCTGAGTCAAATGGACTTTTGCGAACTAGGCGGTGTACTCCAGTTTCTGTGCGTAACCAACCGTAAGCATAATCACCCGATACTTTAATCGTTGCCGATTTGATACCAGCAACATCACCATCCGATACTTCCATCACTTCAGTTGCAAAACCTTTTGATTCAGCCCAGCGTAAATACATCCTAAGTAACATTTCTGCCCAATCTTGTGCTTCAGTTCCCCCTGAGCCTGATTGGATATCTAAATAACAATCTGCACTATCATATTTACCAGAAAACATTCGTCGGAATTCAAGTTCAGCCAGTTTTTTCTCTAACTGTTCAAGTTCAAAATTAGTTTCATCGAAAGTATCTTGATCTTCAGCTTCAATAGCAAGTTCAAGCAAGCCTTCAACATCGTCAAGACCTTGAGTTAATGAATGAATGGTATTGATTATTTCATCAAGTGCAACGCGTTCTTTACCTAACGCTTGTGCTTTTTCTGGATCGGCCCATACTTCGGATTGCTCTAGCTCGGCATTGACTTCTTCGAGCCGTTCTTTTTTTAGATCATAGTCAAAGATACCCCCGAATCACGGCTGTGCGTTCGGTAAGTTCTGCTATCTTTGATTTAACTGGATTAATTTCAAACATGATTTAAATGGAGTTGCTCAGTTTTATGATTTATTAAACAAGCGTCCATTGTAGCGGATTTGGGCATAATTTAGCAATTGCCAATTACTATTTTTGACTTTGACTCAGTAAATAAAGCATTGCTCGAAAAGAAAAGATGGCGCACTAGGCGCCACTTTTTAAGGTGAAAAGAATATGAGTACAATCAAGTTATTTTTTTGCTTCAGCGTATAGCTCAGCAACTTTATCCCAATTAACTACATTCCAAAATGCACCAATGTAATCAACACGGCGATTTTGATATTTCAAATAATAAGCATGTTCCCAAACATCTAGTGTTAAAATCGGCGTACCAGAAACACCAGCAAATTTTTCGCCCATTATCGGTGAATCTTGATTGGCTGTAGAAACAACTTCCAGTTTACCATTTTGTAATACTAACCAAGCCCAACCTGAACCAAATCGAGTTGCTGCCGCTGCTGCAAATTTTTCTTTAAATGCATCAACCGAACCAAAATCTTTTTCGATGGCCACCTTTAGGTCGCCTTTTAGTTCAGTACCAACTTTTAATAGTTCCCAGAAAAGAGTGTGATTAACATGACCCCCTACGTTATTTTTAATACCCGTGATTTTGTCAGCAGGTACTTTATCTAAATTTTTTAACAAAGTGCTAGGGCAAAATTCTTTTAATTCAGCTGGCAAAGTTTCAAGAATGGCATTTGCATTGTTCACATAGGTTTGATGATGTTTATCGTGATGCAGATGCATAGTTTCAGAATCAATATAAGGTTCTAATGCATCATAAGCATAAGGTAATGGAGGTAAAGTATAAGCCATGAAATTTGCTCCTTTCATATATTAGGTATTATTAACTACTTTATTTCATGAGTATACGGGCTATTAGTATAGCTCTCAAACTATCACTTAGATAGTTAGTGACTATCTGTTATCAGAATGACTATTGCTTTTTCAATTCGTCTTCATTATTTGCTATAAATGGGGTATACATCATAATTGCGTGGTTTTCGCTGATGAGCTTTTCTTCAACATGGTTATCAATTAAATGTGTTTTACGTTGCCATATTTTATTATGTCTGGTAAAACCTCCCCACCATTGTTGTTCAATACGATGATCGGTTTCTAGGATTTCATAATGATTACTTAAGGGGGTATCAGCAAGTAATTCGCCATGTAAATATTGATCATCAAGCCAAAGATTAAGCCGGTAAGTGCTATTGGTTTTATTGATTAACTGTAAATCTACATAGTTATAAGATAGGGTGGCGCCACAAGCAAAAGGAATAGTTCGATTGATATCAGGGAAAACATCAAAACTATGACGCCAACGTTCTATGATTGTAAGATCGGAGTGTAATACAATCCAATAAATCAAATTACCTAATTGGCATAATCCTCCACCAATATCTTTGCCTATCTGTCCATTATGTAATGATAGTCCTTCTAAAAATCCCCGTTTTTTGGATGGACGTCCTACTTTTTGCCAGATCGAAAAACGTTGATTAGGCTTAATGATTGAACCATTAAGTTTTTCAATTGCTAATCTAAGATTAGTGATTTTGTTATATTGTAAATACATATCAACATCTTTTAGTTGTCTTAATAAAACAGACTGATGTTTTTTGTGAGAATAACAACATGTATTATTATTTATGTCGACAGTGCAATATGCGTTACGATGTCGCCACCAATCAAATTTTCGTTTTAAGATAAAATATTCTTTGCCTAATTTTAGCATTAATTTACTGCGTTTTATCGGTTTATCGATAATAATATCCTGCATATTTTCCATTCCCTTATCGACAATATATAATCGGTCATTTTTCTAAAGGTGACAGATAGCGTTGGCTTAACTTGTCGAGAAAAGTGAAAAGTTTTTGATTCATTTCAGTGTAATCATGAGAGCGAAGCTTATCAGGTGTATCGACAAAGCGGTATTTTTCTGCTTGACTAAGTTCCTTTTGTGAATGGGTAATTAATAATTCGACCACTTCAGGTGTTAACTCCATATGGCATTGGAAACCATAAACAAATTTACTGTATGCAATGATTTGACGAGGACACCCTTCACTATAAGCAATAATTTGAGCATCTTTGGTTAAACCTGGCATATCATTGTGCCAATGACCGACTTCTAATGTGCTACCAAAATCAGTAAACAAAGGATTTGTTTTACCGATTTGAGTTAATACAATAGGGAATTTGCCAATCTCTTTTTCTGGGCTGTTGCTATAACTTGCCCCTAAAGCTTCACCGATTAATTGTGAACCAAGACATACACCAATGACTACTTTCTCTGCTTTTATTGCAGATAAAATAATGGATTGTTCTGCTTTAGCATCAAAATGAGCGCATTCTTGTTTGGTAGTTGATGGTGACTGTGGACCGCCCATAACAATAAGAAAGTCGATATCATCAATGCTATTAGGGAGTGGTTCATTAAGGTAAACGCGAGAATAAGTTATAGTGTGATGATGCATCATAGCCCATTGCTCATAAGCTCCAGGTGCTTCAAAAGCTTCATGAATAATAAAATGTATATGCATTAATAACAGTTCCTTTAATTTTTACAATACAGATTTTTTACTTTTGGGGTTGTACTATTTTCGTGGAGATAATTATACTCATTAAAATTATAGGTGGTTAGCACGTATTTAAGCACAGCTTAAAACTATACGACTAAACGCCTATAAAATGTTTTTTATATATTTGAGAGTCTTAATTCTTATTATTTTCTGATTGTACCACCATTTTTGTTGCTGCAATTTTTTTATTAGCATATAAAACAACATCTTTAATTACTAATTTTTGAATAGCAGAGATAAATGTTTCCATTATTGAATAATTAGGCTGACCATTTTTTATAGGAAGTTTTATGAATTGTTTTTCTATAATATTTGTATTAAAGCTTGATCTTCCCCAACTAAAGCAACTAAAAGATTTTTGCATCGTTGAAACAAAAAATAATCCGTTTAACTTATTAAAACGATCATCTTTTGATTTCAAAATTTTTATTTTATCACCAGTAAAATAAGGTTCTTTCTGATAAAAGATTGTTGCCGTATCTTGACCAAAAGACAAAGTGTTCGCTTCATTTAAAAATTGTTCATCCTCATTTATATAACCACGTATCCCATTACATAAATTCGTTCTAACCACATAAGGTTTTCCAAAATCAGAAATATAAACTTTATTTGCATCAAATCGTTTTTTATATGAATTTATATAAAACAAATATCCAGTTCTAAACTGACTAAAACTAAATTGATCACTTTCAAAATCATCTAAAGCTTGTTGCTCTTCTTTTGTTAAAGTGTAATCTTTTAAGCCTGTAACAGATAAATAGGCTTCCAGTTCCGCTATACGCTCTGCTTCCAGTTCCGCTATAAAATTTTCCATAAAATCAAAATTTATCTGACCATCTTTTAAAATAGGTAATTGAACTATTGTATTTAAGAAAGTTTTATCGACATCTCTAACAAGCACAGATAATAAATTTTGTTTTTGTTTATTCAAAAGTGCTGTGAAATATAATACAGAATTTTTCTTAAGTTGAATTTTAGGCACAATTTTTCTTACAAATTGACCCGCATACCATGGCTTTTGACGATAGAAAAAATCCATCTGTAAAAGCCCTAAGCTCCAATTTCCGGATGAATTCAGATTTTCTTTATTTATATATCCTGTTTCCATCAAGATTCCCTGATTTTGGGATGTTCTAGTAACATAATCATATTGATTACCAACGTTAAGTTTTTCTTTGTTAAAACTTAACGTGTTCTTTATATCAAACAAATCTCCTAATTTAAATTCACCCCACTTAACTTCTTGCAACTTTTTGCTAAGTGAGGAATCTACTTTCCCAGCCTTTCCTCTTCTTTGTTTTGTTGCTTTAGTAAATTGGAGACTTCCCAAGCCAAATAGTCGCTGACTGTTTTCTTAAAGTCTTGTAATGTCGGTTTGGTATCAATTGGTGCGCTTTGGTTCCAATCAGTGCCATTTTCAGGGTCTATGGTATTTTCGTAATACTCTTTATCGGTAAAAATATTAAGTTTACTCCGCCCAAAACGTACCAAGTTAACTAATTCTTGATATCGTTCTATCGCTCTGCCTGTATCTTTTAAATTGTTACTTGCTTTTTTGCGGTTAGTTCGTGTGTATCCGTCGTTTGAGAAGTCAATAAACTTCACCATTTCATCTTTTTCATGCTTTTCATTTATTTTAAACACATAAATATTTGTTTGTACGCTTGATTTGCCGATAAATAAATCAATAGGCATTTTTATACTGGCTAGAAGGGTATGTTTTTTTAAAATTCTTTGATTGTATTCTTTTGCTTTACCGGAACCGGCAGAATTTTGTATAATGATGGCTGCATACCCTTTATTCATCATATTAAGCGCTTTTTCTACAAAAATCATCCCATTACCTTTTGCAGAATAAGGCGGGTTGAGTATAAAAGCATCTGCCGGGAATTTTTCGTTCGGTTTTCCAAAGCCGTAATTACCATCAAAGTCGATTAAGGAATCTTTATTTAAAATATTTGAGCTTCCGTCTCCCATTAAGATCATATTTAAAATTGCCAACATATATACACTGGAAAGGACTTCTAAACCCAGCAATTGTTCGGCTTTTATTTGAATCTCTTTTTGCTTGAGTTCATCCGGCGATGTAATGCTGTTTTTAGCATCATTCAGCATTTCGTTCATTGCGGCAACAAGTAAGCCGGCAGATCCTGTTGCAAAATCCCAAACGTAGGAGTCTTTATTTATTCGTGCCAATTTTACTAAAAGGGTAGCAACATACGAAGGTGTGAGTACTACGTCGTTAAGTTTATCTTGAGTAAAGCCTAACCAAGAATACATTTCATTAAAGAGTTTTCCCGTAAAATCAGTCGTTAATCCGATTTTGTAATAGATACCTAAATCATCAATAATTTTAGTAAACACTCTTTTTAACTGAGATTCCCCATTATTGACTTTATTGATGTTTTCGGTGGTAAGAGTATTTTGCAAAGTTCTTAGAATAAGGTCTTTTTTCTCATTAGGTAATTTCTTTTCCTCTAAAAATGCTTTGATTTTTCGAACAATTATATCTCCATCTGTATTGCCTTTTTCGATAGACGATTTTAAATCTTCTTTTTCAAGAGGCGCCACTTTACCGGGTATCCCCAATGTTGCAATAATAGAGGCAGCAACCAGATAAACTCGATCGTTTTCTCCTAATCCTTTTTCATTTTGGTATATATCATTATTAAGCTTTACCAGACTCGCATTAATTTCTCTTTCACGTTGTTCTTTGAGCTTCTCAATCTCTTCTTGTGTTAGGCTTAACGATTTTACTTGCTCGATAAAAGCATAAAAGTTTTCTCTTTTTAAAAAAGATAAATCTGAAAATTCGCCAACTTTTTGACCTATCCCAAAATTACTTTTTGAAACATAATAAACCCCTATTTGATATTGTATTTTTTCATTTTCGTCTTTATAACCGGTCATTCCGATAGCGATAATATCGGTGTAACTGGTATGGTGCAGTATAGCATTAGCATAATGGACAGCTCCGTTTACTGCATATGAATTGATATTTTTAAAATGGGGCTCATTTTTTGCTGTTCTATTCTCAACTTGTCCTTGATTGTCCAGTTTTACGAGTTTATTTTTATATCCTTTATATTCAATAAGGACAGGGTAAAAATTCATATTTTCATGTTGTAGCAACAACTTCACATCGGGGCGATTTGCACCATTTCCGCCGTTTTTAGTAAAGTAATCGGAAAGTGCTTTATCTATTTCAGTATTTAATGATTCTTGTTCTAATTTATAGTCTAATTGATGTGATTTAAGCCAACCGTTAGCTAAATCTGCAATATTGGGTTCGATTGATTGCACCATTATTCTTAATCTCTTTGTTCTTAAATTTTACAAATTCCAAAGTAAAATTTGGAAATGAAGATATATTGTAAATATAAACTTTTAAAGAAGTTGGTTATCTTAACATTTTTGATGAAATATTATTTAATATAATATGCCGTTAAAAGAAAAAATTAGAATTATTATTTTTTAACGTAATTGATATGCTAGCTAATTATGGAGTGAATAAGACTAAATGTGGAAATGGCTCAAAGAAAGAAGCTCGACTAATTTGTGCAGCTGATCAATTTTTCAAAAAAATCAGAATTTAGAAAATCTTTTGCTAATATTATATAGATATTGGCTCCTCCAACAGGACTTGAACCTGTGACATACGGATTAACAGTCCGCCGTTCTACCGACTGAACTATGGAGGAACCGAAATGTAGCGCGCATATTATAGATTTAATGGCGCTATGTCAATAGTAAAATGCTTTTTTGTGTTAATTACCTCCTTTTAGAATAATTCAAGTGTTAGGATGGTCTTGAATAAGTGGTTTTGTCTAAGTAACTGTTGTGGGTGAGATCCTAATTCTTGTTGTGGAATAATCTGATTTAGATCGCGATAATAATCGACCCAATAAGATAAAATTTCATTTGTCGTTAAATCTTTAAAATTCATTGGATATAATGCAAAATAATCATTACCTTGCTCAGTTTTAAAGGCATAAGTAATTAGCTCGCTGCAATAAAACCCATCTGCATTGGGATGAAAGCTGTGATTGTAAGGTGAGCCTAAACATTTCTTTACCCGCCTTAATGCATTTTGAATAATAACTAAATCATGGATTCTACCAATGATGTTATGCTTAGCTGTACAAATAAAATTAGTCAATGACTGTTCAATCACGCCATAGCTTTGCGTTGCTTCAATAACAGTATTATTTCCAATATATAAACCAACATGATTAATGCTTTTGGTTATTTCATCTATATTTGGCACTGCACCTGAAAGGCTTACAGCGCCATTAAAAGCATTATTTTTTTTAAGGCTTTGGAAGATAATATCTCCACATTGGAGATTATTGTTTTTTTGCACGATAGCGCCATAGCGAAAACATTACACAAGTTGCAATAATAAATTTAAGCGCATCAACACCAACAAATGGGAAATAACCCACTTTTAAAGCATCAATAAGTGTAATGTTTAAATAGCCCATTAAATAGACGACACCAAATACAAATAACAATTGGTGTGCACAAGCGAATGCAATTAAGCCTAAAATAAAGTGACGATCATACCCTTTTTCTGCTGCAAAACCTGCTAAATAGGCGCTAAATACATAACCATACAAGTAACCCGAAGAAGGCGATGCTAGTGCCATAATCCCTCCGCTACCATTAGCGAATAGAGGTAGTCCCATGGCGCCTAAAAAAAGGTATTGAATTATTGCTAATGCGCCTAGTTTACGACCTAAAAAAGCACCAATTAACAATACTGCCAATGATTGTAATGTAAATGGAACAGGGTAAGTAGGAATGCTAATATTAGCGGCTAATCCTAAAAGTAATGCTGCACTGGTAGTGACCAATAATTTACGTTGCCAAGAAGATAAATTTACCAGTGTCGTGATAAATGTTGGATAATACGAAGTCAGTTGTTGTTTCATTATTTTCTACCTTTTATATAAATAATAGAACTATAATAGCGCAATCGTTTCGGTTGTAAACATTTTTATTGAAAAATGGTTTACAGCTGAAAGTGAAAAATAGGCTTTTTTAATTATCACACTCTAAAATAAAGAGTGTTATAATTAAAGACAATGTGTTACTTAAACTAAGTAAGGATTACTAACTCGTTCATGACCAAAACTTGACATTGGTCCGTGACCTGGTACAAAAATAAAGTTATCTCCAAGTGGTAATAATTTATTCGTGATTGATGAAATTAAATCGGCATGGTTGCCTCGTGGAAAATCAGTTCTTCCTATACTACTTTTAAATAATACATCGCCGACAAAAGCCAGCTTATCCAAGTGGTTAATAAAAACAATATGTCCAGGCGTGTGACCAGGGCAAAAAAGGACATCAAGGCTAATATTACCAACTTGAATCTGCTCGCCTTCTTTTAACCAACGATCAGGCAAAAAGCTATCAGTATAAGGAAAACCGAATTGTATACTTTGTTGTGGCAAACTTGTTAATAAAAATTCGTCTTCTTGGCTTGGTCCAATAATCTTCACATCATAATGTTTAGCCAACATAGTTGCAGCACCAACATGATCCAAATGTCCATGGGTTAATAAAATCTGCTTAATATTAACACCTAGTTTTTCAACTGCTTTTATAAGCAGTTCGGGTTCGCCTCCGGGATCAATAAATGCACCTTCCATGGTTTCATCACACCAAATAATGCTACAATTTTCTTGAAAAGTGGTAACTGGGATGATTTGGTATTGGAACATAGATTTATCTCCTTGTTTTTTGGTGATGAGTAGTTAGATTTTGTCCATCTTGTTTTTTTAGTTGTGCGAAAATGAAGCCGGATAGCACCGTAACCACGCCAAGTATAACAAATGTTAATTGAAATGCGTGAAGCGTACTAGCTGAGTTACTAATCAATCGTAGTAAAACAGCTCCAAAACCAGTACCAAAACTGATTGCTAATTGCTGATTTACGGCCATTAAACTATTACCACTACTTGTATTATCATTTTCTAAGTTAGCTAAGGTTATGCTATTCATGGCAGTATATTGCATAGAATTGATGCCACCAATACAAAATAGCAATAAGCTAATGAGGATGAGAGGCGTCGATAAATTTAACAGAGACATTAAAAAAATCATTACACCCGCTAAAATTGTATTAGTAACGAGTACGAAACGATAACCTAAACGCGCTAAAATATGTGGAATAAATATTCGGGTACAAAGTGAAGCAATAGCCATTGGCACTAGCATCAAACCAGCAAAGATAGCTGAGTAGCCAAATCCTACTTGTAATAATAACGGAATTAGAAAAGGCACGCCTGATATCCCTAATCGGCAAGCGAGATTGCCAATAATACCGATTTTGAACGTTCGAATCTTAAAAAGTGATAATGGGAATAAAGGGTTGAGTTTCTTTCTTGCATGCTCACGATAAATCAATAAAAAAAGTAGGCTGATTATTGCAAGTAGTAATGGAAGCAAATATGTCTGATTTTGGCTTAAAATCTCAACACTTAATGTGGCACTTATAAAGCTAATAACGATAAAAATAAAACCGAATAGGTCAAAAGGCATACGTTGACCTTTTAAATTAGGCATATATTTCCAACTGATTATCACGCCTAAAATACCAATAGGTAAATTAATAAAAAATACCCAATGCCAACTGACCATATCAACCAAATATCCCCCCAATACTGGTCCTAAAACAGGACCAATTAAGCCTGGAATTGTGGCCGTATTTAAAGCAGATAAAAAATCACTACGTTTAAAAGATTTTATTAATACTAAACGTGATATAGGTACCATCATCGAGCCACCAACACCTTGAATAACTCGTGATACATCTAAAAAAATCAATGAATTAGATAAAGCACAAAGTAAGGATCCTAGTGTAAATAGTGAAACGGCCATAACAAAAATATTTCTTGTGCCAAATTTATCTGACAAAAAACCACTAACAGGAATAAATAATGCAAGAGTCAAAGCATAACTTATCACGGCTGATTGCATATTTAATGGGGACTCATTAAGATCATTAGCCATAGTGGGGAGTGCTGTGTTTAATATCGAGGTATCAAGTGATTGCATAAAGAATGCAAATGCCGCAATCCACGGTAATATACGATATACAAAGGGTGGTAACTGTAATTCGCTATTCATTTTAATCTAGCCTGAAATTAATTTAAATGCAGGGTAAGCACTAAAAATTAAGCTATCCTACTTAGGTTGTGTTTGATAGAAGCTATAATAAATACTATTTTACAATATTATTTATCAATTATTGGTTTTTTCTTATTTTTACAGCGTTACCTTACCAGTAGTTAGCATAGAGCAAGCCACAAACACTGCGCCAAACTGAAAACACGTCAGCAGTTAGATCCGATAAAAACAGATATAATAAATTTTCTATGAGGTTAATAAAACAATTCTGTAATGATTGTAGAATTATATTAATTTTTTGTTTTTTTTATATTATTAATTCTGCTAAATAGCATTAAGGTGTTTGTTAAAATTGTATTAAGTATGTAATCTGGTGGCTCATTGCGTAATTGTGTTAAGATCTTAAAAACCTCAGTAATGTATTCAGGACGGTTTGGTTGACCTTGACGCCCACTTAGTGGCATATCGGGTGCATCTGTTTCAAGCACTAGACTGTCAAGCGGTAATTGAGCAATTGTATTGCGAGTTTTATTCGCACGTTCATAACTAATTACGCCACCTACACCAATATAATAACCCAGCTTAACAAATTGCATGGCTTGTTGATAACTACCTGAAAAACCATGTATTACACCTCGACAAGGTAAGTTGGCCTTGTGTAATTCGCGGTACATAATATCGTGCGCTTTGCGTGAATGTATTAAAACGGGTAAATCAAACTGTTTGGCAAGTGTTAATTGCGACCTAAAAAATAATAATTGTTGTTGCCAATCGATACTTAAACCGTAGCGATCGAGCCCGATTTCTCCAATGGCAACTAATTTTTTAGGTTTTGTTTTAACACTATTGGTTAATAGTTCTAAATCAGCCATAGTATGTTGGTAGATAGGATGTAATCCCAAAGCGGCATAAAGTTCATGGTAATTATTCGTAAGTTGTAAAACAGTATCAAAATAGTTAGCACTAACTGTGGGTATAATTAACCCAACAATACCCGCTTGGCGAATCTTATTTATTGAATCAACCAAAAATTCAGTAAAAGGCGGAAAATCAAAATGACAATGTGTATCAATAAACATAATGCCTCTTATTCTACTGTTGTTTGATGTAATAAAATTGGTAATAAAAATCGCTCAGCGGTAAATATAATTTGTTCAATCAGTGTATCGGTTAACTCAGGATAAAGACGAGTATAATAACTGTCACACTCGGCGGATTGGTTAAATCCGCCTTGCCATGAATTTAAAAGTTGATTGATAGCTCTTTCACTAGCGATAATCTGACCTGTTTTCTTGTCATAAGCTGCAATTAGCCAACTCCACGAACTTTTTAATGGCATTAATAATGGTTCATTGATACCCTGCAAATAGCCTTCAACTAAATTAGTTAATATAGTTAAGGCTAGATCTGCATTTAAATGTGAAAATCGCCATTCATTATCTTCCCGACCATACATACGACTTTGACTGTCAATTTTATCAGGATTTAAAATGCAATAAACCAAATGATCAATCCACAACGAAATACCATTGCGAATCGAAAGCTTTGATGGTCGCCATGTCAATATACCATCGTCTTGAATGTGAGTTAACCAACCTTGTAATTGGTAATGTTGATCATTGGATGAAATGGTTAAATTAACTTCTTGTGTTGTCATATCCAAGCGTTCTTGGCAGATTTTATTAGCTAATAATTGCATTGTTTCATTTTGCTCATGGTAAATAATCTGACCAAATGCACCGTCAGGTAAGTCACCAGTTAGTGCTAAGCGTTGATATAAATCATCTGATTGTTGAGGATCTTTGGCAATAAGTTGATTTAAAATCTGCAAATTCAATTGGTAACGCTGTAAACTATCAAGATTAAAGTTCTCCGCATCTGGTAACGTATCGTCAAGATAGTTAAGATAAAAATTAAAACGCTTTTGTAAAAATAGTCTAATTGGGTGTTGGTAAAATCGTTTTAATTCATCAAGACTGATATTATCGACACTGATAGCGGGTATTTTACTAATAAAGTCTTGCTCTTTTCCTTGTTGTAATGCAGCTGGTAACCATTCATCGGCATAACTTTTTGGATTTTGTAAAAAGTTTAGGGGATTAAATGGTGTGCGTGTATGGTTTATCCGTAAAAAATCTAAGTTGTTATTAATGTTATCAACCTGGTTTACAGGAATGTTATAATATTGAGCAATATATTCCCAAAGTTCATCAACGAGTATTGACGGATAACGTTCACTATTATCTTTTATATCTCGACCAATATAGCTAATATAAAGCAGGTTTTGCGCCGATAAAATAGCTTCTAAAAAAAGGTAGCGATCATCATTACGACGACTACGATCACCTCGCCTTGGATGATGGGCAATAAGATCAAAATCAAGTGGTAGTGATGTTCTTGGATAATCGCCATCATTCATACCCAATAAACAAACAACTTTAAATGGAATAGAGCGCATTGGCATCATAGTACAAAAGTTTATTTTACCGATTAAAAAACGGTGTACTAAATGATTTTGTTCTAAGCGTGATTGCATAGCATCATGCAAAATAGTGATAGAGATATTATCCGTATAATTGGCCACCATCCCACTATTAATCAATTTTTGCCACTCTTCTTCGAGCATTAACAAAATAGATTCACGCTGTGGATTACTCGCAAAAAAATCATTCATTAATTCAAAGACACAACTTTGCCATTCAATTAATGGTTTTTCTTCACTTAAGATTGCTAACCATTTGCTCACAACACTAACAAACTCAGCTAACTTACCAATTAATTCGGCATCTAAACCTGTTGCACCATCATATGGTAATATTTGTTGCCAAGCTCCTTGCTCACTGCTCATCGTATAACCAAGCAATAAGCGCTCTAAGCCAAATAACCAGCTATGCGTACTTTCAAGCCCAAAACGAATACCCGATTCAATAATCCAAGTTCGTAAAAGAGTTAACTGTGATTCATTAATGGCAAACTTTTCAGCAATAGCTGGAATTTCTAACAAATTAAATAGCTCTTCTGACGTAAATCTACTGTACGGAAAGTTTAAAATAGCGAAGAATCCTTGCACAATAGGATCAATATTCCGTGCTTTTTGGTCAGAAATGGTAAAAGGTAAATAACGTTGGCCAGTTGCATTACCAAAAACAGCGCGAATATAAGGTACGTAACGGTCTATATCTGAAACCATTACAATACAATCACGTAATTCAAGCTCAGAGTTGGCATCAAAAATGGACAACAGATAATCATATAATACTTCAACTTCACGTAGTTCACTATGGCAAGCATGAAATGAAATCGATTGATCCGCAGGTAAAATTTGTTTATTACAAGAATCACTTTGATAAAGTTCCAAAATATCTTGTTGAATTGCATGTAACAGGCAAAAGCGATCTTGATCAACAAAGGCTTCAATATCTTGCTTATGGCTAACGTCTTGTAGTAAAAATAGATTATCTCGACCTAATTTTCCCCACGATGTTAATAGCGGATTGGGAATTTTATCAGGCGTACTTTGTAAATCTGATAATTGCTTTTCAATAATATCTCCCCAATACCATTTACAGGGGTTATTAAACATCAAATGAACATCAATATGTTTTCCAAGAGCCGCAAGCAATGATAAATAAATAGGAGGGAGTGAAGATATACCGAAAATAAAAACACGCTTTGGTAAGTGCTTTAATTGCGTACGATCCAATCTATCATCTTGTAAAATTTTAAGCATTTGTTGATAAATATTTGCTCGATGATAAGGTTGGCTAATTGATATAAGTTTACGCCATAATTCTGCTTGCCAAATTTCATCTGAATGATGATTTAACTCAGCTACTGTTTGATTAGCTTCCCATCTTACTAACCAATCGGAGCGATAAACTAAATATTGGTCAAATAAACGGGCAATACGTGTTGCCAGTTGATATAGTTTTCTATCTGTTTTGTCAACATTCAAATAAAACTTGAGTGAACTAAATTCTTTTTGTTCAATAAGCTGTGGAAGCAGATAATACAAGCGCCAACTCATTGTTTCAACACTATAATTATTTTCAATTGGTGCATTAGGTAACAAGACTTGATAAAGTTGCCAAATAAATTGTGTAGGAAAAGGGAAGTTAATATTTGCAGAAATGCCTATTTCATCAGCCAACGCAATTTGCAACCATTGTGCCATACCTTGGCTTTGTACAATCACCATATCCGATGTAAATACATCTTCTAATGGCTGTCTTTGCATCAATTCACTCACTAATGATTTAAGAAGCTCGATTTGATTTGAATGATAAATAGTAAACATAGCAACATTCATTACGATAAAATTATCTCTAATACTCATGAATAAATCTAGTGACTCTTATTTTAAATAAAAAATTATAGCTCATATTAATAGTATCGAAGAATTTATCTTTGATTTGTAATAGTTAAGTAACAAACAAGACCAACTATTTATTAATTTTAATAATAGTTCATTTGAATTAAAAAAGGCTACAAAACAAACTTTGTAGCCCGGTAATTTTTCTGCTCTTGAAAAACAGTCGATTATTGACCAATACGGCGTGTTAATTCGATAACGCGAATTTTTGCCAAGGCTTTAGATAATTCGGCAGACGCTTGTGCAAATGACATATCATCGCTTGGATGATTAATATGTTCTTGTGCTTGTCTTACTGCTTCTTGTGCTCTTGCTTCATCTAAATCTTCACCACGAATTGCAGTATCTGCCAAGATAGTTACGATGTTAGGTTGTACTTCTAAGATGCCACCAGATAGATAGATAAACTCTTCTTCACCATCCGCTTTCACAATGCCGACCATGCCTGGTTTTATGGTTGTGAGTAAAGGGGTATGGCCAGGATAAATCCCAAGTTCACCTTCCTTACCTGTGACTCTGATTCGCTGAACATCACCCGAAAACAGGTGAGATTCAGCACTAACAACTTCTAATTGATAGGAAGTTAGTGCCATAATACGATCTCCATTAATACGATCTTCGTTCAATGAATCTCTTAGAGAGATTTTGCCTTCTCAATCGCTTCATCAATTGAACCAACCATATAGAATGCTTGTTCAGGAATATGGTCATAATCACCATTCATGATTCCTTTAAATGCACTGATCGTATCTTTTAAAGGTACATATTTTCCTGCTGAACCAGTAAATACTTCTGCAACAAAGAATGGTTGAGATAAGAAGCGCTGAATTTTACGTGCACGAGCAACGATCAATTTATCATCTTCAGATAACTCATCCATACCAAGAATAGCAATAATATCTTTTAATTCTTGATAACGTTGTAGAATTGACTGAACACCACGGGCACAATCATAGTGCTCTTGACCAACAACTAAAGGATCTAATTGACGACTAGTTGAATCTAATGGATCCACTGCCGGATAGATACCTAAAGAAGCAATTTGTCGACTTAATACGATTGTCGCATCTAAGTGAGCAAAGGTTGTTGCTGGTGATGGATCAGTCAAGTCATCTGCTGGCACATACACCGCTTGGATTGAAGTAATCGAACCAGTCTTAGTTGAAGTAATACGTTCTTGTAGTAACCCCATTTCTTCAGCTAATGTTGGTTGATAACCTACTGCCGATGGCATACGACCTAATAACGCTGATACTTCGGTACCAGCTAAGGTATAACGATAAATATTATCGATGAATAATAAAACATCTTTACCTTCGTCACGGAATTTTTCAGCCATAGTCAAACCAGTTAACGCAACACGTAAACGGTTTCCTGGTGGCTCATTCATTTGGCCGTAAACTAATGATACTTTATCAAGTACGTTTGATTCTTTCATTTCGTGGTAAAAGTCATTGCCTTCACGAGTGCGTTCACCCACACCAGTAAACACTGAGTAACCTGAGTGTTCAATAGCGATATTACGGATCAACTCCATCATATTAACGGTTTTACCTACACCAGCACCACCAAATAGACCAACTTTACCACCTTTAGCAAATGGACAAATTAGGTCGATAACTTTAATACCTGTTTCAAGTAATTCAGTTGAGTTTGCAAGTTCTTCATAGGTTGGGGCAGCACGGTGAATCGCCCAACGTTCTTCTTCACCAATAGGACCTGCTTTATCAACAGGTTCACCAAGCACGTTCATAATACGCCCTAGCGTTTTAGTACCTACAGGTACTTCAATACCGTGACCAGTGTTTACAACTTTAAGCCCTCGTCTTAAGCCATCAGATGATCCCATTGCAATACAACAAACAACACCACCACCTAATTGTTGCTGAACTTCCAGAACTAATTTCTCAGTGCCAGTTTCCACTTCTAATGCATCATATACCTTTGGTACTGCATCTTCTGGGAATTCGACATCAACCACCGCACCGATGATCTGGACAATCTTTCCAGTAGCCATTTTTATTCCTCTACGTCTTTTTCTTAACTATAAGCCAATATATTTAGCATTAACCAGAAACAGCGGCTGCACCAGATACAATATCAATCAACTCATTGGTAATTGCACCTTGACGTGCTTTGTTATACACAATTTGTAATTCATTGATTAAGTTTGCACCGTTATCGGTTGCCGCTTTCATAGCCACCATTCTTGCTGCTTGTTCACTCGCTAGATTTTCAACCACAGCTTGATAAACTTGTGATTCAATATAGCGACGTAAAATTACATCTAATAGTGATTTAGCATCCGGCTCATAAATATAATCCCATGATGAAGCATTAAGTTTTTTATCTTCTGAATGTGGTAATGGTAATAACTGCTGTATTGTTGGCTTTTGTGACATGGTATTAATAAATCTATTGGTAACAATATATAATCTATCAATTTTTCCGTTGTCATATGCTTCAAGCATTGTTTTTACTGGACCAATTAAATCAGATAAATTTGGTTCGTCCCCTAAGTTAGTTACTTGAGTTAAGATGTTCGTTTTTACAGATGAAAAGAATGAAACACCTCGAGAACCAATTAAAGCCACATCAGTTTCAACACCCTCTTCCTGCCATGTTGACATATCAGCAACGACAGTTTTAAAAAGATTAATATTTAAACCACCACATAAACCACGATCGGTTGAAATAATAAGATAGCCAACTCTTTTCACATCTCTTTCTTCTAAATAAGAATGTCTGGTTCCTATCTGAGCTAACGCTAAATGTCCAATTACTTCACGAATCATTTCAGCATATGGTCGACTAGCCGCCATTCTATCTTGCGTCTTACGCATTTTAGAATTGGCAACCATTTCCATTGCTTTAGTGATTTTTTGCGTACTTTGGATACTGGCAATTTTTGTTCTAATCTCTTTTGCATTAGCCATTTTTTACCTCACCCTTACCATGTTTGAGTTGATTTAAAGCTTTCAAGTAATTCTTTTAGCTTAGTTTCAATCTCATCATTGTAATTGCCAGTTTCATCGATTAATTTGATAAAATCAGCATATTGACTATGAGCATAAGCAAGTAGTGCTGTTTCAAACGGTAATACTTTAGCCAATTCTACATCTTCAAGGTAACCTCGCTCAGCAGCATAAAGTACTATTGATTGTTCAGCAACAGTCATTGGCGAGTATTGCTTTTGTTTTAACAATTCTGTTACTTTTTCACCGTGACTTAATTGGTTTCTTGTTGCTTCATCTAAGTCTGATGCAAATTGAGAGAACGCAGCTAATTCACGATACTGTGCAAGCGCAGTACGAATACCACCTGATAATTTTTTCATTATCTTAGTTTGTGCAGCACCACCCACACGTGAAACCGAAATACCAGGGTTAACCGCAGGGCGGATACCTGAGTTAAATAGGCTAGTTTCAAGGAAAATCTGACCATCAGTAATCGAAATTACGTTAGTTGGTACGAATGCTGAAACGTCACCAGCTTGAGTTTCAATAATTGGTAATGCTGTTAATGAGCCAGTTTTCCCTTTAACTTCACCTTTAGTGTACTCTTCAACATAGGTCTCATTAACACGAGCTGCACGTTCAAGTAAACGAGAATGAAGATAAAATACATCGCCAGGATAAGCTTCACGTCCAGGTGGGCGACGAAGTAATAACGAAATTTGGCGATAAGCAACAGCTTGTTTAGATAAATCATCATAAACAATTAACGCATCTTGACCACGGTCACGGAAGTACTCACCCATTGCACAACCAGCATAGGGTGCTAAGTATTGTAGTGCAGCTGATTCAGACGCTGATGCCACAACCACAATCGTGTTTTTAAGTGCCCCATGCTCTTCAAGTTTGCGTACAACATTGGCAATGGTCGATTGTTTTTGACCAATGGCGACATAGATACATTTTACACCTGAATCACGTTGGTTGATAATTGCATCGACAGCAAGTGCTGTTTTACCCGTTTGGCGGTCACCAATGATAAGTTCACGCTGACCACGTCCAATTGGAATCATTGAGTCAACGGCTTTATAACCAGTTTGTAATGCTTGGTCAACAGATTTTCGTTCGATAACACCAGGGGCAACGACTTCAACTGGTGAAAAGCCATCATGCTGAATCGAACCCTTACCATCAATTGGCTCACCTAATGTGTTAATAACACGGCCTAATAAACCTTCGCCGACTGGAACTTGTAAAATACGACCAGTACATTGCACTTTCATTCCTTCAGACAAATCTTCGTATGGTCCCATGACCACTGCACCGACTGAATCTCTTTCAAGATTTAATGCCATTGCATATCGGCCCCCTGGTAATGCAATCATTTCGCCTTGCATTACATCGGTTAATCCGTAAATTCGAAGAATACCATCACTTACAGATATGATAGTTCCTTCATTGTGAGCATCACTCACAATATTGAATTGAGCTATTCGCTCTTTAATTAGTTCACTTATTTCAGTTGAATTTAGCTGCATTATCAGTCCCCTTAAGACTGTAGAGCGTCATTTAAACGATTTAAACGCCCTCTGATACTACTATCAATAACCATATCGCCCGTACGAATAATAAAACCAGAAATGAGCGATTTATCTATATAACATTTTAGTTTTACTTTTCGTGATAAACGTTTTTCGACAGCGACAGAAATTTTATTAAGTTGTTCATTGGTTAGCTCATTGGCAGAAATAACATCAACATCTGCTTGGGCCTCTTTTTCTAAACAATATTGCTCAAACAAAATTAATACTTCGGGAAGAAGCGATAACCGTTTGTTTTCAGCCATAATCCTAATAAAGTTAGTGCTAAACTCATCTAACACATCTTTACAGATGTTGATGAGTAAGTTAGCCACTGAATCAGCTTTCATGTCAGATGTTAAAACACTTCTTATTTGAGCATCTTTGCTCACTTTAGATGCTAACACTAACATTTTATGCCATGATTCGATGTTATTTTTTTCTATCGCAAAATCAAAAGCAGCTTTAGCATAAGGGCGAGCAATTGTAATTAAGTCAGCCATTGCTCTATTCTCCTTATAGTTCAGCTACAAGTTTATCAATGATGTCGCTATTTGCGGCTTCATTAACAGAACGTTGAATAATTTTTTCTGCACCAGCAATTGCGAGTGTAGCCACTTGCTGTTTGAGCTCTTCTTTAACTCGTTTTCGTTCAGCCTCTACTTCGGCAAATCCTTGAGCAACAATCCGTTCTCTTTCGCGAGAAGCTTCTTGTTTTGCTTCTTCAAGAATGATTGCTTTGCGTTTATTCGCTTGCTCAATAATTGCATTAGCTTCAACCTTAGCCTGTTGCATTATGTCAGATGTATTTGCTTTGGCTAATTCCAAATCCTTTTTTGCTGTTTCTGCTGAAGCAAGCCCATCTGCTATCTCTTTTTGGCGTTTTTCAATTGCACTAATAACAGGAGGCCAAACAAACTTCATACAGAACCAAACAAATAATACAAATGTAATTGCTTGGCCGAGGAGAGTTGCGTTCATATTCATGAGACAATTCCTCTTAAATTATTATTAACCTGCGACAGCAAAAATGATGAATAATGCAATACCTACACAAATCATTGGAATTGCATCAACTAATCCCATAACGATGAAAAATTGGGTTCGTAACATAGGTATTAATTCTGGTTGGCGAGCGGCGCCTTCTAAAAATTTACCACCTAGAATACCAATACCAATTGCACCACCAACAGCAGCTAACCCCATCATTATGCCTGCGGCTACATATAAAATTTCCATTATATACTCCAGTTAACTATAAAAAATATTGAAATTAATGTTCTTCCGTCGCCGATGCCATTGCTAAATAGACAATCGTCAACACCATAAAAATAAATGCTTGTAATGTAATAATTAAAATATGGAAGATAGCCCAAGGTAATGATAATACCCACTGTGACCACCATGGTATCAATGCAGCAATTAGAATGAAAATAAGTTCACCTGCATACATATTACCGAAAAGTCGAAGTCCTAAAGATAACGGTTTAGCTAAAAGACCAACTAATTCAAGTACAAGGTTTACTGGCGCAAAGGCCCAATGATTAAATGGATGAAGTGTGTAATCTTTAATAAACCCTGAAATCCCTTTGTACTTGATAGAATAAATGATAATTAAGAAAAAAACACCTAAAGCCATTGACATGGTAATGCTGACATCAGCTGTTGGTACTACTCTTAAATGAGAAAGACCCAAGTATTGACTCGCATAAGGTAGAAAATCAACGGGTATAAGATCCATTAAGTTCATTAAGAAGATCCAGATAAACACTGTTAAAGCTAAAGGCGCAATAAGTTTATTTTGCCCTGTAAACATGTCTTTTACTGTATTATTAACAAACTCGAAAATCATTTCAACAGCGCATTGCAATTTACTTGGAACACCACTGGTGGCTTTCTTTGCAACGCAACGGAAAATCCATAGAAAAATAACACCAAGTATTATTGAAAAAAATAATGAATCAAGATTAAATGTCCAAAATCCTGACCCCACTTGTAAATTTTCAAGATGGTGTTTTATATAAGCCTGCGGTGAAGCTGGAGAGGAGACTGCCATATAACCTTCTTACCTATTCTTAAATATAAAAATATTACTTATGTTTTATACCTTTAAAAGGTATAAACAATCGCTGTAATAACCATAAGCTTCTATTTTAAACCCAAATCCCTATAGTAAGTCAACCTTTGATTAACTAAATTAAGAATTTAGACACTTTTTACTAATTTTTTGTTAAGAGTACATAACTTACCCCATTACGTTATGAAAAAAAAGTCCATTAATCACTCAATGAGCTGATAGAAATATATCCTTTTTTAAGCTTTAACAGCAGTAGCGATAAATTCAGCTAATTTTTGTACTTCAAGTTCATCGATACCTTCAACCATAACACGTATAAGAGGCTCTGTTCCCGATTTACGGATTAAAACGCGCCCCTGGTTACCTAATTGTTTTTCTGCTTGTTCAATAGCTGATTTTACCGTTGGTTTAATCAAAGGATCATCTTTTGCTGAAAATCGCACATTAATTAATATTTGAGGCAGCATGGTCATGCCACTGCATAAATCAGCTAAAGACATATCATTACGGATCATAGCGGTTAAAACTTGTAAACCAGCTATAATGCCATCACCGGTTGTGGTTTTATCTAATAATAATACATGACCAGAATTTTCAGCACCTAAGCGCCAATTTTTTTCAATTAATTTTTCAAGGACATAACGATCACCAACGTTTGATCTAACAAATGGAATACCAAGATTTTTAAGTGCTATTTCAAGCCCCATATTGCTCATCAACGTTCCGACAACACCACCTTTTAATTGTCCTTGTCTTAATGCTTCTCGTGCAATGATATAAATAATTAAATCACCATCAATTTTTCTCCCTTTATGGTCAACCATAATGATGCGATCTCCATCACCATCTAAGGCGAAACCTAAATCTGCTTTTTCATCAATAACACATTTAGCAAGAGCTCTTATATCAGTAGCACCACAATTTTCATTAATATTTACACCATCAGGTTCGCAACCAATTTTAATGACTTTTGCGCCAAGCTCTCGTAATACTTTTGGCGCAATATGATAGGTAGCACCATTTGCACAATCAACAACTATTTTAAGCCCTGCTAAACTTAAATCGTGATTAAAAGTACTTTTACAAAATTCGATATAACGACCTGCTGCATCGGTTATGCGACTTGCTCGTCCAAGTTGTTTAGATTCGACGCAGTCAATCTCTTTTTCAAGCTGAGCTTCGATTTCTAATTCAATGGCATCATCAAGTTTTTTCCCTTCCGTTGAAAAAAATTTAATACCATTATCATAAAAAGGATTGTGTGATGCAGAAATAACAACGCCGGCATCAGCCCTAAATGTTCGCGTTAAATAAGCGATAGCAGGAGTCGGCATTGGTCCAGTAAAGGCGGCGGCAACACCAGCTGAAGCAAAACCTGCCTCTAGTGCTGATTCAAGCATATAGCCAGAAATACGGGTATCTTTACCGATTAATACTTTTTTTACACCATCTTTAGCAAGAACTCGTCCAGCTGCCCAACCTAATTTGAGCGCAAAGTCAGGCGTAATAGGATACTGCCCAACTTTACCTCTAATTCCATCTGTACCAAAATATTTTCGATTAGACATTTTTTTCCTCATACTCAGACCTACTTTTTAGGCAGCTCTTATCAATAATTAGTTTTTTTCATTATCCTTCAAAAAAATTTCATACGAATTATTCACGATTATCATTAGCCAATTTCAATAAAGCTTGGCTTTCTTTTATAAAATGCTTGGCATAATTACCAAACCATTTGGAAACTTCATTAAAATTATCAACAAATTTAGCTTTATCGCGCTCTTCAATAACCTCAACCATTTTTCCAAAGCAATTATAATAACGTTTGATTAATTCGATATTATCATCTGATGCCATAATGATATCGGCATACAGCTCAGGATCTTGAGCAAACAATCGCCCAATCATCATCAGCTCAAGTCGATAAATAGGAGAAGAAAGTACGATCAATTTCTCTAAATCAGCTTGTTCTCGTTGTAAATTGACACCATATGAGAACGAAGTGAAATGACGTAATGCTTGGATGAACGACATACATTTGTCATGTTCTTTAGCATCAATTGCACATAAATTAGCACCCCAAATTCGCATTTGCTCAATTAACCATTGATATTTGGCGGGATCACGCCCTTGGCAATAAACAATAATTTGTTTTGCTAAATTCGGAACATCCGGACCAAACATTGGATGTAAACCAACGACAGGACCTTGATGCTTATCAAGCATTTCTTGGAGAGGTTTAGCCTTTATGGATGTAAGATCCGTTAAAATGCAATCTTTGGGTAATGGTGGTAGCTGTTTAATAATTTCACAAGTTTTGTTAATAGGTACCGTCATGATAACTGCCGCTGCATCAGTAACCACTTCGGCTGCTTGATGCATCGTTTTTGAACCTAATGTTTTAACTTGATACCCAGATAAGGTAAATAAACGAGCAAACAATCGCCCCATTTGCCCATTACCACCAACAATCACTATTGATCCTTGACCACTATAGACTTTTTTAAAACCTTTATCATTTTCGCTAATATAAGATTCACGCATCAAACGACGTAAAATATCTTCCATTAAAACAGGAGAAATACCTTGCTCTTTAGCCTCTTGCCGTCTTTTAGCTAGCATATCGGCTTCGCGTTGAGGATCATAGATGGGAATACCGTACTTGCTTTTTACTTCGCCAACTTCGGCAACTAACGCTAATCGCTTTATAATTAAAGATAAAATAGATTGATCAACTTCATCAATTTTATCGCGTAAGGCAAGTAGTTCCTTAAACATATTGGATAGTTCCTTATTATCACAAAGAGTTGTTTTTCTGTAATAGCTTAACAGTATAACGTATTTTTGGTACGATGCGTATTTAGAACATCAAATACAAGACAATAAATCAACATGAATGTTATCTCATTTAATATTAACAGCCTTCGTGCCCGAATTCACCAATTAGCAGCTATTATTGATAAATACCAGCCTGATGTAATTGGTTTACAAGAAACGAAAGTCCATAACAACCAGTTTCCTATTGCTGAGCTTGAACCATTTGGTTATTACCTAAACTATCATGGGCAAAAAGGACATTACGGAGTTGCTTTACTAACAAAGCAAAAACCTCTGTCGGTACAATGCGGTTTTCCAACCGATGGGGATGAAGCACAATGCCGTTTAATTATGGCCGAATTACCTACTAGTAAAGGGAATTTAACCGTAATTAATGGTTATTTTCCGCAAGGTGAAAGTTTACATCATGAAACTAAATACCCAGCTAAACGTAAATTTTATCAAGATCTGAATAATTATTTACAAGAATATCAATTAAATAATCAATTAACTTTAATTATGGGGGATATGAACATCAGTCCAACTGATTTAGATATTGGTATTTCAGAAGAAAGCCGTAAACGTTGGCTTCGTACAGGTAAATGTTCATTTTTGCCGCAAGAGCGTGAATGGATCAACAATTTAATGTCACTTGGCTTTATTGATACTTACCGTAACGAACATCCAACAAAGCAAGAATATTCATGGTTCGATTACCGCTCAAAAGGGTTTGAAACAGATACTGGTCTTAGGATTGATTTAATTTTAGCTAGTCAAAAATTGCTAGCACACTGTCAACAAACAGGGATTGATTATGCTATTCGAGCAATGGAAAAACCCTCTGACCATGCTCCAATTTGGGCTAAATTTGATTTAGTATAAATCTGTATCATCACAATAAAGGATCATCACATGCAAAATAGCTCGGTTTTATCGGTCAAAGATCTTAATCAAATCGTTAAAGATTTACTGTCTGATGCAATTGGGCAGATCTGGTTAATGGGAGAAGTTTCTAACTTTTCACGTCCATCATCAGGTCATTGGTATTTTTCGTTAAAAGACGATAGCGCACAAGTTCGTTGTGCGATGTTTCGCAACAGTAATTTTCGGGTAGGTTTTACTCCACAAAATGGACAACAGGTTTTAGTTAGAGCAACAGTAACCTTGTACGAAGCTCGTGGTGAATATCAACTGGTTATTGATAAAATTCAGCCAGCAGGTGCCGGGCTATTACAACAAAAATTTGAACAGTTAAAAAAACGGCTTTCTGATGAAGGAATGTTTGATGCTATTTACAAAAAGCCACTCCCTAAAAATATTCGCACAGTTGGAATTATCACTTCATCAACAGGTGCGGCATTACATGATATTTGTCAGATATTAAAACGCCGAGATCCGAGTTTGCATTTAATTATTTACCCAACACAAGTACAAGGTATCGAAGCAGCCGAGCAAATTGCTAAAATGATTCACATTGCCAACATTCGTCAAGAATGTGACATCTTAATAGTTGGTCGGGGTGGGGGGGCGATTGAAGATTTATGGTCATTTAATGAAGAAGTGGTGGCAAGAGCTATTTTTGCAAGTCAATTACCTATTGTCAGTGCCATTGGGCATGAAATTGATTTTACGATTGCCGATTTTGTGGCTGATGTAAGAGCAGCAACGCCATCTGCGGCAGCAGAGCTTGTTAGCCAAGATAGCTTAGAACAAGAGAAACGTTTGCAGACTCAAGAACAGCATTTATCCATGGCAATGGATTATTATTTAATGCAGTGTCGAGAAAAACTCAATAAATGGCGACATCAATTGCAAACTCAACATCCACAAACAAAGCTAGAAAAACAATTGAGTCAACTCTTAACTTATCGCCATTCATTATCTAAAAATATTCAGCAATATTTGATCAGACTGTCAAATCGCTATAATGCACTTGATAAACGATTATTACGAGTATCTCCACAAAATAATATTGTTTATCTAGGGCAAGTTACATGGCAAAAAAAACAGAAACTAATCAATTTAATTAAACAAAGGTTAACAATATCACAACATCAATTTATTTTACAAACCTCTCAACTTAATAATGTTAGTCCTCTAGCTACACTTGAACGAGGTTATTCAGTTACCACGAACCAAGACAACACAGTAGTTCGTCGCTCTGAGCAAGTTGCTATTGGTGACATTATAGTAACAAGGCTGAA
The DNA here is from genome assembly GCF_001690385.1 of Gilliamella sp. Choc6-1. Taxonomy (NCBI): domain Bacteria; kingdom Pseudomonadati; phylum Pseudomonadota; class Gammaproteobacteria; order Orbales; family Orbaceae; genus Gilliamella; species Gilliamella sp. Choc6-1. The sequence goes on along the minus strand of NZ_LZHI01000022.1, from coordinate 5,941 downwards.
AAAAGGTAAACTTATTAGTCAAATTACAAAAATTAACGAATAAAATAATTATATTTAAAGATTATAAATAAACCTATTTTACTAATCTTTAGTATCATTTTTGCAATTCTGGTAATCGCTAGTATATAATCTAAACAATAGACAATTATTATATTATTCAGAGAGTTTATGCATTATTCAATCGATATTGATTTAGGCACCACAAACAATTAATTTGTGTTTATCAAGATGAATCCTTGTCTCTAATTAATATTTTCATGGTATGTGTTTATGATACTCGGCTTAATTCACCGCATAATGCTTCAAGATTTTCTTTATTATTGAGTGTTTCCCAAAATTCAAATCCAATCGACTAACCAGTAAAATAGTTATCCACGATTAATAAAAATATTGAGAACCAACAGCTATTCTTAAGAAAATCCATAGTGTTTTTTATTCGGTAATATATTTATTGGTAATACCAATACTTAACACATATCCTATACGCACATAACCCCAGTTACGAAGCCACTATAGCCACATACATAAAAAGTTTGTTCAACTAATTCTAATAACACTTTTTGATGATTATCTTGTATTTATACCTGTCTAATTCAGTAAATCGACAATACATTAGATAATATCTAGAGAGCATGTCCATCAGCAATCATATCAAAGGTGCATGCCTCTCAAGAATCAATTCCCTAGCTTGCGCCATTGGTGCAGATAAACCATAAAGCCAATAAATAAAATCTTGATCCATACTTAAACTAATAAACACAACTATATTGTTTAATATAAGAAGATAGCATATTGTAGTTGTAAAGAGAAATTGTGCCATTATTTTCTAAGCTATTTATTTTGGTAGAAATTAAATTATTATCATTAAAATAACAATAAAATTATTTTGCAAATTACTTTCCCCAAGGCATAATGAAATGTAATTCTATCTTTGTCTACATATTGCTTAGCCATAAATTGAAGGAGTTATAATGAAAAAATTTGCCTTAACAGTAATTTTAATGTCAAGTGCATTAATGTTACAAGGCTGTGTTGCAGCAGTAATTGGTGCGGGTGCCACAGCCACAGCAAAGGTTGCTAGCGATCCTCGAACAGCTGGAACACAAGTTGACGATACGACACTTAATTCCAAAATTGGTATGAAACTAAAAGATAATGCCTCAGAATTTGTTGGTTCACGGATTTCAACAAGTGTTTATGACAGCAATGTCCTTTTAACTGGTCAAGGAAATAATGAGCAAAGTATGAAGGCTGAAAGTCTAGTCGCTGAAATTGACGGTATAAAAAAAATATTTAATCAAATCCGTATTGGAAAAATTATTGGTGCAGGCACAATCACAAATGACACATGGATAACAACAAAAGTTAAATCGCAACTTATACTAAATGCAGATACGAAAGCAAGAAAAATCAAAGTAGTTACCGAAAACAGTGAAGTTTTTTTAATGGGCATCGTCACGCAAGAAGAAGGTAGGGTTGCCGCTGAAGTTGCAAGCAAAGTCAGCGGTGTTAAAAAAGTAATAATGCTATTTACTTATCCAGAAGATTAATTATTATACTATAGATTGAATGCGCTCGATTAATTTCACCAACCCATGCAATCGTGATTGGCTGAGTTCAGCTGTTATTTTAAATTCATTTAATATGGATTGAAAATTGATTGAGAGAATTTCTTTGGCAGTTTTATTATTAGCAATAATCACTAAAATTGCCATTAAACCTTTTACAATTCGACCCTCACTATCACCACTAAAAACATAGGTATTATCTGTCTGTTTTTGATAAGTCAACCAAACTCGGTTTTCACAGCCATTGACTTGATTTTGCGCTGTCTTTTGCTCTTCAGGAAAATCAGGCAATTGCTTTGCTAACATCACTAACTGTCGATAACGATCTTGCCAATTATGTTGCTTTGCGAATAATTCGGTTAAGTTTTGCTGTGATAGCATAATATTGACCTATTTACGGTTAACTGTTTGTAAAAAAGTTTCAGGAAACTATACGTTTCAGTATAAAATTACTCTAATATTTCAATTGCATTTTGCAATACTGAAATAAGTTTATCCACATCTTGCTGATTATTATATGGCATCAATGAAACACGAACCACTCCGTGGCATCCTAATTTATTCATCAAAGGCTGTGCACAAAGCTGACCAGTACGGATGGCAATATTTTGTTCACTTAACAAAATAGCAATATCATTATGATGAATATTATTGATATTAAAAGTGATTATCGAGCTATCATCCACACTATAAAATTGAATACCTGCAAATTGGTTTAGTTGTGATTTTGCGTAATAAGCTAGCTGTTTTGTGTAGTTTTCTGTTTGCTTATTATCCCAACTTTTTAACCACTCAAGTACGGCATCAAAACCAACAATACCTGCAATATTAGGTGTGCCAGCTTCAAATTTATAAGGAATATCTTCTTGAATAAAATCATCAAACGAAGCGCTTTTTAGCATTTTACCACCACCATGCCAAACCGACATGTGCTCAAGTAATGCCTTTTTACCATATAAAACGCCAAGCCCCGTTGGACCATACAATTTATGGGCAGAAAAGACATAAAAATCGATATCTAACTGGTTAACATTAATTGCATGATGAACAACACCTTGCGCACCATCCACCACTAAAACAGCATCATATTGATGAACAATACAACTAATTGCAGACAAATCAGGACAAAAACCTGTTACATTTGACATTTGGGTGATTGCAACAATTTTCGTCTTCTCTGACATTAACGACGATAATTCATTAACATCGGACGACCATTTTATGACTTTAGCCCTTGTTTGCTTAGCCACAATCAACCAAGGTAATAAATTACTATGATGCTCTAATTCACTCACAATAATTTCATCACCAGGTTGTAACAACGAGCGGGCATAGCTTTGTGTAATTAAATTAATTGACTCGGTTGCACCCCGTGTCCAGATAATTTCAGCACTACTATTAGCATGAATTAAATCAGCAACATTTTGTCTAGCCTTATCAATTGTTGCAGTTACTTGCAAAGCATCTTGGTGTAAACTACGTTTTGCAGTAGCTGTATTCTTGGCATAATACATTAGTGTTACATCGACCAAGGCTTGCGGTTTAAGTGCTGTTGCTGCCGAATCAAGATATACGCTTTCACTATTAAGCGCAGGAAAATTTCCCCGAAACTGTTCAGGCAGAAAATGCTTATTGAGTAAGTTCAAGTCCGGCAATCCCATTCCAGTAACCATTACAATCTCGGTTATGTTCAATTTGCAGTGGATTTAATCCATCTTCGTTAGCTTTGAACAGCTTAATAATATCAAGTGTTTCAATACCAAGCGGTGAAATTCTAATAATATCGACCAATTCTTTCATCTCTTTTAAATTATTTCCCAAATTGTAACAATAACCGCTTTGAGTCTGAATGCCGTTTAACACAAATACTTTCTGTTGTTCTTGCGAAAACACCTCACGTCCAACAGGATACTTAATACAACAAGTTTCGCATTTATCTTTAGGCTTATCTTCCGATCTTGCAGTGAAACAGCGAGCTGAATAAGCCAAAGGTAAATAACCATAGCTGAAGACTTCAACTTCAAAATTTCGTGCGATATTTAAACTCTCAAGCTGTTTAAGAACATTGCTCAACCAATCACGAGAAAGCTCAACCGGCATACACCAGCGAACCATACCTTGTTTTTGTAATAATTTTAAAGTTAAAGCGTTATAACAGTTAATGGCTGGGCCAGCAACAAACGGCAACTTATGTTCTTGTGCAATGTTAATTGCCGCCAAATCGTTGGCTTCAACCAAAAAATCACCATTATTTATTAATTGCCGCAACTCATTAAGTTCCGATGGAGCCTCAAGCAAAGCCAATGTTGACAGCACAACTTGCTTGCCTGATTTTGCGATCTCTTTTGCCAGCTCAAGCCAATTAGCGACTTTCATTTCACGACGTTTAGTACAAACGGTTTCACCCATATAAATAATATCCGCCTGACTCTCTTTAGCAGAGTAATAAAAAGCTTCTGTTTCAGTTTTAGGCCAATAATAAAGCACTGGTCCTAATGCGTATTTCATGGTTTTGCTCACTATATTTATGTTAGATCTTTTTCAATGATTTACCTTGATGCTGTTAGCACATTATCTATTGCTAACTCACCTTATTGCCATTTACGATGATAAGCGCCTAATGTTGTTTGTGTGCCTTCTGACACCGAACCTAGCGTATCTATCCAACGTTGTTCTGCTTGGAACGATTGCGGATTGGCTTTATAGCGATCGATAGCTTGTCTCCATACTTTTGTCACTTGCTCGACATAAGCTGGGCTACGCTGACGACCTTCTATTTTAACCGATGCGATATTTGCGGCAAACAGTTCAGGCAATAGCTCAATGGTATTTAAACTTGTTGGCTCCTCGATCGGATGATAAAGCTCATCTCCAACAAAATAACGACCTTTACATAGTGTTGGATAGCCTGCATTTTCGCCTTTCTTATGACAATCAATTAACACATTATTCAATCTTGATTCCAGTCCTTTCTCTGTTTCCTCCCAACGAACAAATTTGGCAGGCGAACAAGCGCCAACGGTATTAGGTGATTCGCCAGTTAAGTAAGATGACAAATAACATCGACCTTCCGCCATAATACACAAACTACCAAAAGCAAACACTTCAAGCGGAACGGGTGAAACTTGTGATAACTGTTTAACTTGATGCATCGAAAGTACACGCGGTAAAACAATGCGATGTACCTGAAAATTATTATAGTAAAACTTAATTGACTCCTCATTGGTCGATGAAGCTTGCACAGAAACATGGCGCTCGATATTAGGATACTTTTCAGCAGCATAATCTAGGATAGCTAAATCAGCAATAATAAGGGCATCAGCACCAATATTGGCTGCTATATCTACCGCATGTTGCCACCGATGAAAATTATTAGGATGTGCGAAAGTATTAATCGCAATATGAAGTTTTTTACCCCGTTTATGCACATAATCAGAAGCTTCGATTAATCGTTTTTCATTAAAATTTAAACCAGCAAAATGCCGAGCATTGGTATCATCCTTTAAACCAATATAAACAGCGTCAGCTCCGTTATCAATAGCAATTTTAAGTGATGGCAATGAGCCAGCAGGACAAAGAAGTTCCATAATTATTCCTAATTTACAATCAGTATTTTATACATTGTGTATTATGCAATAATTTACCGTGTAATGCGAATAGAAAGCCGTGATAATGCTAAAAAATGAATAAGAAAATTTCTATTATATAACACAATAAAAATAAAAAAGAACTTAAATATGAAAATGTAGAATATTAATTGTATTCATATAAAAAACAGCAAGAGTGGAATAGAATTAAACAATTATTCCATACATATATAGCTAACTCAACTATTTATAAATGAGGAAAAAAGTGAATGGACTAAAAACTTCAGATATTAACTAATAAAAATAACTAAAGTAGTTTGAAAAGATTCTACTAAATGAATTTTGAAATCTAATCTTTATAAAGCTCTATTTTCAATAAGATGTTGCAATGTTTAGAGTGCAACCGTAAACCTTTAAAACGATTAATGAAATATATGACTTTAATGGTGAGGTCTAAGAAATAGAAATTGCATGTACTTATGTAAAGGAATAAAGTCTTTTAGTGTCTGATATTTTTCATGAGGCGAAAATTGAGTGACAACATTAAACGGTTTATTAAAAGCTATTAATGTTTTCATTATATTCCTATACTGATTTTATCATATTACACATTAAATAAATTCTATTTAACATACATTTATATAATTTATTTAATAGACGTAAAAAAGCCCAGCATCTCTGCTGGGCTCTCTATAATTTAAAAAGTCTGGCGGCACCCTACTCTCACATGGGTAATACCCACACTACCATCGGCACTACGGCGTTTCACTTCTGAGTTCGGCATGG
>NZ_LZHI01000021.1:0-1582 GCF_001690385.1 Gilliamella sp. Choc6-1 | reverse complement strand
TATCAATGTAACAATCCTCAACGCCAGATTTATGGCTATCTATTCATGCCCCTTAAAACAACTAATCATTAATCCATTTAATGGGGTAAAACGCACTTATTAAATTGAATGCGAAGAATAATAAGGGAAAAAAATGGTAAAACATTTAGATAAAATCGTCGAACAAGCAGGACAAGCAGGGAAAGACTTGCTTAGCCAATTAACAAATAAAGTTAGCCATAACCGTTACACACTAACCATTGATGAACTCAGCACTCCTATATCGGTGTTAAACGTCAAAGGCGAAGAGGCCTTAAACCAGCTGTGGCATTACACCATTACTTTTACCAGCGCCAATAAAACCCTATCTACCGATGCTTTTTTAAACCAACCGGCTACTTTCTCATTTAATTCTGTTGTAAGCGATGCGCTCAGTTCTGCAATCCGTGCCTTGGGTGATTTTACCAATGATAAAAGCACTCGCAAGATTTATGGCATTATCACCGAGTTTAGCCAATTATCGGTAAATAAAGAAGAAGCGCATTATCAAGTGGTCTTATCGCCACGACTGGCTAGACTAACGTTAAACCGCAACTGTGCCATATTCCAGAACCAAAGCGTAGTAAGCGTGGTTGAACAAATACTTAGAAGCCACGGACTTAATGGCATAGACTACCGCCTTGAACTTAAAGAGCACTACCCAGCCAGGGAATTTATCACCCAATGGCAAGAAAGCGATTTTGAATTTATACAACGCTTAATGGCGGATGTGGGTATCTGGTTTCGCTTTGAAAGCCATGCCGAGCACGACTGCGACGTAATGGTGATAAGCGATTACGAACAAGGTTATGACCAAGTTGCCCATATTAATTACAAATTACCCAGCGGCACCTTGGACGGCGGCACTGAAAGCGTTTGGGATATTAGCATGCACAGCCAAACGGTGGCATCATCGGTTAAAGTGAAAGATTACAACTACCGTGATGCCAAAGCCAACTTACTTAGCGAGGTCAATAGCCAACCCGATGACCGCACCACTAACGGCACCGACTACCGTTATGGCGAGCACTATCAATATGCAGGTAGTGCCAGTGTCAGTTCAGGTAGTCAAAAAAATAGCCCCAACAAAATTTATAAAAATATTCAAAGTGAGCAAAATGGGGGGATGAGCGAGAATAACGATGATGCACAAAATAAGGATAATGATTACCACCTTAATAGCACCCCAGAAAGTGGCAATTGGTACGCACGTATTCGCCATGAACAAGCAATCAGTGAACAAATAATTATCCGAGGCAAAAGCAACCGTTATAACCTTGCTCCTGGGCAACTCATTAGCCTTAATGGCGCCCCGCTGATTGATATTGATGAAGGCATTATTATTTTAAGTGTTACGGGCAGCGGCAGCCGCACTGATGCTTACCAGCTCAGTTTTACTGCGATACCTTTTAAGGTATTAAAACCGTATCGCCCAGCGCCCCTTGCTTGGCCACAAGTCAGTGGCACCTTACCGGCACGGGTCACCAGTCCCGATAATGACACCTATGGCTATATTGATACCCAAGGGCGCTACCGGGTTAAATTTAACTTTGACCTAACAGAT
>NZ_LZHI01000020.1:0-37195 GCF_001690385.1 Gilliamella sp. Choc6-1 | reverse complement strand
CTTTAATATCAGTTCAACAGGGGTAAATAACCACTCAGTAGTGGCGCACTCCCCAATCCACCTAAACGAAGATAAAGCCAAAGAAACCCTAAAAATCACCGAATATGTCACCACCGATAAAAACTATTTTATCGACCATTATGAAGCAAAAACCTTTAAAACCCTCACTCAGGGCAAAGCGGTATGGCAATCTAATTTTACCGATATTGAAAAAATCGAAGTAAAAGAGCCAGCTCCTAACCAGCCAGAAAGTCACCTAACGGTAATAACCTGGGTAGCGGGCACCTTTGCTTATGATCTAATAAATAACTATCAAATCAATATCAGCCCTAATGCACAAGATGATAACGAAATCCCGCTTATCATTAATCGAAGCAGCAACCAATTTCACGATGAATAAATAAAAGGAGAATAAAATGCCATCAAAATACCGCCCACAAATTCTTGGTTGGTTTGGGGATCTAGATAAAGGTCCTTATAGTGTACCTTTGCATGACGATCGCTTAAGTTATGCCAATAATACCTATTGTGCCTTTATTCGTCAGATTCCTTCTGATCAAGCTTTTTATTTATGTATTCATATGATTATTGTTATCTTTCTATGCCCGACAATAGTTTTATTATCTATATTAATTTATTTATGTAATCCAATTTTAGAAACTAAATTATTTTTGGCAACATTAGTTGGAGTAATAGCAAGTTGTTGTGCTGTATATTATGCTGTTCCTCAACTATATCATTATCTGTTCTCCCGCCGTGGCAGCCCCATTATATTCAATCGTAAAACCGGTAAAGTCTATGTTAACGAAAGTTACTTTTTTAACTTTAAGTTTTTACATCACCCTTCGGTATTTTTACAACCGAAAAAACGCCGAATAAAAGAATATGATTGGGACGATTTGCACGGTGTTATTATTCATAATATGTCACGTAATGCCTTAAGTTCAACCGTGTTAATGGTCTGCCAACCGGGCACGCACCAAGTGATAGATCATATTATGTTAGATCCTATGCGAGCCGGTGCAGGAAGTACATTTGTTTGGGGGTGGATCAATAGTTTTATGGTGCATTATAAATCTGCCAATATCGATGACGGCGAATATAAGTCAGATCAAGAAGCGGAATTTAAAGCCCATAGGATTGAAGGGCAAGGTTGGCCCGAATGGATGGTCGAAGCGTTTAATGCCACATCGCAAGAAGAGCTCGCCGAAATCAAACAACGACACCATATAACGGAATAACCCAGATGATTAAGGAATAATTATGCCATCAAAATTCCATAAACACGTTTAATAAAAAAGTTTTGAATCATAAAAGCTTATTTGCTTTTCTAAACAAAGTTTATAGTAAAGGAAATAAACCGCTAATCCCAAAAGTTTAAAACTTAAATTCAAAATAGTTATGACAAAGCTCACGCTATGATTAAAGTAAAAAGCAATACTTGTTTTTAATTAGAATCCATTTAATTTACATATCTCAATGATTTTTATAGAAAAGATGGGGATTTTGGTAGAATGCTATAAATTAAATCCATTCTAATTATTATTTATTAAAAATCAACAAGTTAAATTTCTTTAAAAATTTGAAAAATCTGGTAGAATTTATCGAACGCTATAACTGTAAATAAAACAGATAGCTATATTTAGAGTGTTCCCTGTATACACAGGGATAAACCGCAAGAATCGAAGTAGATAAATCTGAATATGAAGTGTTCTCTGTATACACGGAGATAAAATCTTCTCAGACTTTAGGTAAAGAATTGAAGTGCGTAACTTAGTTTCGATTTACAATTTTTATCGATGCTTGAAAACGTAACCCAAATATGTAGCGCGCTACAGTTAATGATTTATTAGTTTTAAATGATGATTATCAGACAATGAGGCATGTCCTTAGCTTACTCGCTTAATAAAGTATCCCCACCAATTAAGCATGATTCTGCGTTGTTCTCGGTAGGTAGCTCGGTTATAAGTTCTCCTCGCTCTATAGTATCGGCATAGGCAAGCGCTACTTCAATAATATTCGCATCAAATCTTTGCCCATTTAGCAGAGCTAATACCATTTATTAGGTAACATTAAGCAACGTGTTGGTAATTTCGATTCTAGCCATAGCAAGAGCTTGCATGAATTAGGAAAGTTTTTGTTCGTTTATGGTTGTTATTTGCCCTTTTATCGTTTTTTGAAAGCGTTTTTTATTTTGGTTACAAGGTTGGCATCAATCAAGCCTATATTCACCGCATAAAACATAATTTCATTAATACGCTGACAAAGTCTTTTAATCTGAAAACGGTTTTTCATCAACATAGAAGCGTAAATGTAGCTCTGTTGTGTTTTACTTTTTTTAAGGGGTTTTCAGTTGCCCCTTCACTAAGTTTAACTTTAATCTAACTAAAGGCTATTTTTTAATAGGCTTTAAAGAATCTTACAGGATATTGATTTGGTGGAGCCAAGGGGGATCGAACCCCTGACCTCAACGCTGCCAGCGTTGCGCTCTCCCAGCTGAGCTATGGCCCCAAGTAGAAAGGAATAAAACAGTGGTTAATAATATGCAACAAGATGATAAGTGTCAATCTATTTGAAATTAGATGTCTAAAGAACAATCAAATAAAACTCTGCCGACAACGACAGAGTTTAGATAACTAACGAATCATTGGAGCTTGATCTGCACCTTCTGCTTCAATTTTAGGAGGCATAAAGTGTTCGCGTTTGACACCTAATTTAAGTGACATATACGCTGCCACATATATAGAGGAAATTGTACCAAGCACAATCCCTACACCTAATGTTTCAGAAAAGCCTTTTAACATTGATCCACCAAAGATATACAAAATAATCACGACGGCAAGAGTTGTACCTGATGTCATCAAGGTACGATGCAATGTTTGTGTTAATGAGATATTAATAACATCATAAGGTTCTGCTCGTCGAATTTTTCTAAAATTCTCACGAATTCGGTCGAAAACGACAATGGTATCATTAAGTGAATAACCAATTATCGATAACATTGCAGCAATAATGGTTAAGTCTAATTCACGTTCAAACAGTGCTAGGTAACCTGCTGTTATCACAACATCATGTGCTAATGCTACAACCGCTCCCGTACCAAATCGCCATTCAAAACGAAATGCAATGTAGATCAAAATACAAATTAATGCAGCACAGATCGCCAAAATACCATCTTGAGCAAGTTCGGCACCTACAGTTGGACCAATAAACTCGATACGTTTAATTTGTGCATTTTCATCAAGTTGTTTATGTACTAAATTCGATATTTTGGTGCCTAATGCATTATCGATTTCTGATGATACATTGCTTTTTTCTTCATTAGTTGTTGCTAATCGAATGATAATGTCTTTACTGCTACCATAATATTGTACAACAGGTTCATGATAACCAGCTTTACGTAAGCTGTTGCGAAGATCATCAAGATTTACCGCTTTGGTTACGGTTAATTCAACTGTTGTTCCCCCTGTAAAGTCTTGTCCTAAATTGAATCCTTTATCAAAAATAACCATAAAGGAAACAATAACTAATAGCATTGAAATAAAAAAAGCAATAAAGCCAAATTTCAAAAAGTCGAGGACTCTGCGGCCATGATTCAATTCTCTTACATCATGATTTTCGTTTTTATAAATAATCACAATAAACCTCTAAATTGATAACTTATTAACACGACGACCGCCATAAATAAGGTTGGCTAGCGCTCGAGTACCTACAATCGATGTAAACATTGATGTTAAGATACCTATGCCTAATGTAATAGCAAAACCTTTTATTGATCCAGTACCAACAGCATAAAGAATAACCGCTGTGATTAAGGTTGTGATATTGGCATCGAAAATACTACTCCAAGCCCCAGCATACCCTTCATTAATTGCATGCTGAACACTACGCCCATTGCTGAGTTCTTCTTTTATTCGTTCATTAATCAGTACGTTAGCATCAACTGCCATACCAACAGTTAATACAATTCCAGCAATACCTGGCATACTTAATGTTGCCCCAGGCAGTAATGACATTGCACCAACAATTAAAATTAAGTTAGCAACTAAAGCTAGGCTAGCAAATAAACCAAATAGGCGATACATGACCAACATGAAGATAACTGAGATCAGTAACCCCCATACGCAAGATTCTAAACCTTGAGTTATGTTTTCTTGCCCCATTGATGGTCCAACAGTACGTTCTTCAATAATTTGAATTGGTGCTATTAATGCCCCTGCACGTAATAGTAAGGATAAGTTTTTTGCTTCATCAATGTTGCTAATACCTGTCACTTGGAATCGATTACTAAAAATACCTTGAATTGTGGCGACGTTGATAACGCGTTCTTGTTTTTCAAGAATTGGTTTACCATTTTCATCACGTTTACCGGTATCTTTATATTCAACAAATAGTGTTGCCATTGGTTTATGAAGATTTTTTTGGGTAAAATCAAGCATGGTTTTACCACCCAAGCTATCAAGAGTAATCGATACTTCTGATTGGCCATATTCATTAACTCTATAAGATGAGTCAGTAATATGATCCCCTGTCAATACAATGCGTTTGTAAAGTAGTACTGGTCTACCATTTTCCATATACTGTAATTCAGAACCGTAAGGAATGCGCATATCCCCATTGATGATAGCAGCTAAATTGGCTGATGCTTCATCATTTACTTGCCTAAATTCAAGTGTTGCTGTCGCACCTAAAATACGTTTAGCCAGTGCTGTATCTTGAATGCCAGGTAGTTCAACGACGATTCGATCCGATCCTTGGCGCTGAACGATTGGTTCTGCTACACCAAGTTGGTTTACTCGGTTACGTAGTATTGTGGTATTTTGCTGTACAGCAGCATTTTTAGATTGTAGTAAACGCGGCTCACTAACTGTCAATACAATGCGGTCTTCGCTTTGAGAAACAACTTTAAAATCTTGTAATCCATTAATTTTGGTAATTGCTTTGTTACGATCTTCTGTATTGTCAAATTGCATAACAATTTGTTGGTTGTTATCTTTGCTCAGTGCGTTGTATTTTAATTTGCTCTTTTCAAACTCAATTTTTATGTTTTCAATAGACTGCTCGATAAGTTTATTTAATGCAGCTGTCATATCGACTTCCATTAAGAAGTGAACCCCACCGCGCAAATCTAGTCCTAATTTCATCGGTGCTGCACCTAGCCTTGAAAGCCATTTAGGTGTTGCTGGGGCTAGGTTTAAAGCAACCGTATATTCATTACCTAGCTTGTCTGAAATAAGTTCTTTGGCTTTAAGTTGTGTATCGTTATCGCCAACACGGATTAAAATTGATTTATTTTCAAAGACGACAGATTTTGGTTCGATATGATTATCTGTGAGAAGTTTTTGGATTGTATCTCGCGTGGCTATGTTAACTTCGGCATTAGTCGAGCCTGAGATCTGTATAGCGGGATCTTCACCATAAATATTTGGAAGTGCATAAAGAAGGCCGGCGCAAATCACGACGACCAACATAATGTACTTCCACAAAGGGTAGCGGTTTAACACGACATATTCTCTTGTGGAATTAAGTTATCAATACAATGAACTATAATCGATAATTTCATCTTATAGCGATTTCATTGTCCCTTTTGGTAATACTGATGTGATAAAGTCACGTTTGATTATAACTTCAGTCGAATCATTTAATTCTAGTGCGATATAACCATTTTCGTTAACTTTTGATACACGCCCAATAAGTCCACCATTTGTTAACACTTCATCACCTTTTGAAATAGAAGCCATCAAATCACGATGTGCTTTAGCGCGTTTTTGTTGAGGGCGCATAATCATAAAGTAGAAAAATAACCCAAAAACGACTAGCATAATAGGTAAAAAATAAGGATTGCTTTCAGCTGCTTGCCCATCTGCGGCATACGCTTGATTGATAAAAAAGTCCATATTGGTCCTCTAAATTCAAGATTATTTTAAAGGCCGAAATTATAACACAATAAATATATCAATTATTAACTATTTCTTGTCAAAATGTTTCTTGCATTCGGTATTTATGCCTCTTGAAATATCCAAGTTTATTCGCTTTTCAAATATGAATATTACTAATTATAATAAATAATTCTATAGTTCATTACGTTACTTGCTTTATATCAATTACCTTTTTGATATTTTATTACTTCATTATAATAAGTATAATTTATATACTAAATTTACCAATTAATGAGTTAGCACTTTTTAAGTGTTTCAATTATTTTGTGCTAAAGTATATATAATATGTGCCAATTTCTATTGAAATAGGATAAATTTTATATATTATAAAGTTAAGGTTTTGCCTTTTATTTGTTGACTTCATTTCTAAATCACTTTACCTACGATCAGTTTTTATCCGAATACTGATCAAATATAAACTAATCAGTTTTGGCATTAAACAATAATTGTTTCATCTCAAATCATTTATGTATAATTAATATCAACCTTATTTGACTAAAAAATTATGAGAAAATTAAACATCTTATTAGCATTAATCTTACACTTTTCATTCGGTGTAATAGCTAATGAAACTAAAATACAATTTGATACCCAGCTAAAAATTACTGATCCAAGTTTATTACGCATTTCGGCTGAAAAAGGTGATGCTGAAGCACAATATTCACTTGCTAATATTTATAAACAAGGGTTAGGCGTTAAGGAGAATGACGCCAAAGCTATATTTTGGTATAAAAAATCAGCAGAAAAAGGTTTGGCGAAAGCACAAAATAATTTAGCTTATATGTATCAAAACGGTTTAGGGACTAACCGTGATTTGTTTACCGCCTTTAGATATTTTAAATTAGCCGCCGATCAAGGTTATGCTTTAGCTAAATATAATGTAGCGTTAATGTATAAAAATGGAGAAGGTGTAGTCAAAAATACTTTAAGTGCTATTGACTATTTTAAGCAAGCTGGCGATGAGGGAATTTTTGATGCCTATCTTAATTTAGGTATCATGTATTTTTTTGGTGATGGCGTTAAAAAAGATAGTATCGCTGCTGCTGATTGGTTTAGTAAAGCAGCGAAAGATAATAACCCAGAAGCTCAATATTATTTAGGTTTGATGTCAGAAAATGGCGACGGTTTAACTCAAAATTACGTTGCGGCTAACTATTTTTATACGCAATCAGCAGAGCAAGGTTATGTATTGGCAATGTATAATTTGGGTGTTATTTATGCAACAGGTGCCGGTACTAAAGCTGATAACTCCCAAGCCGCTTACTGGTTTACTCGGGCAGCAGAAGCAGGTAATGTTGATGCCCAATTTAATATTGGTGTTATGTATGATGTTGGTAGTGGCGTGCCTAAAAATATTCAAAAAGCAATAGAATGGTACAATAAAGCAGCAGAACAAGGCAGTGTAGATGCTCAATATAATTTGGGCGTAAAATATTTAGCTGGCGATGGGGTTGCTCAAAGTAAAGTCCGTGCTATTTATTGGTTTACCAAAGCGAGTGAACAAGGTGACCAAAATGCTAAGGCTTATTTAAATAATTTGTTAACTAAATAATTGCTAACAAAAAAGGGCTTTTTGCCCTTTTTATTTTTTTGACTTCGGTCTGAATCGATTTTTGCTAAATTAAGTTATCCTGAATTACGCATACCTGCAGCAATACCAGAGATTGTGATCATTAATCCTTGTTCAACAGTGGTATTTTCCTCATTGCTACATCGACGAGAGCGGCTTAGCAATTCAGCTTGTAATAAATTAAGCGGTTCAATATAGGTATTACGTAAAGCAACGGATTCGGCAATCCAAGGCAAATCAGCCATTAAACTAATATCATCGGTAATCATTAATACGGTATTGATGTCTTGTGCTAATAAATTCCGTAATTCTTCCCCTAGAGACCACATAGCAGGATCGACTAACCTTTGTTCATAATATTCATGAATATTAGGTTCAGCTTTTGCATAAACCATTTCTAACATACCTAGGCGTGCGTTAAAAAATGGCCAGTTGTGATACATTTCTTTAAGCAGCTCTTTTTTGCCTTTTTCAATCATTAATTTTAGTGCACTACCGGCACCAAGCCATGATGGAAGCATTAAACGGTTTTGTGTCCATGCAAAAATCCATGGAATTGCACGTAAACTTTCTATTCCTCCACCCGTTCTACGTTTTTGTGGCCTTGAACCTAGTGGTAATCTACCCAATTCTGCTTCTGGTGTTACGGCTCTAAAATAATCGACAAACTCCTTACGTTCTCTAACAAAATGGCGGTAGCATCGACATGAAAAATCAGACATTTCGTCCATAATACTTCGCCACGTTTGTTTAGGTTCAGGTGGTGGTAGTAAGTTAGCTTGTAAAATAGCTGAAGCATATAGCATTAAGCTGCTAAGAGCGACCTCAGGTAGACCAAGTTTAAACCGGATCATCTCGCCTTGTTCAGTGACTCTAAGCCCTCCTTTTAATGATCCTGGCGGCTGTGATAGTAACGCGGCATGAGCAGGAGCCCCGCCACGGCCAATCGATCCGCCTCGACCATGAAATAGCACGAGATTAATCTTATATTTTTCAAATAAGCCAACTAATTCCTCTTGGGAATGGTATTGTGCCCAAGATGCAGCAAGTGTTCCAGCATCTTTAGCCGAATCAGAATAACCGATCATTATCATTTGCTTACCCTGAATTTTTTCACGATACCAAGGGATATCTAATAATTTTTCCATGACCGATTTTGCATTATTTAAATCTTCTAATGTTTCAAATAATGGCACTATAGGAATATTTTTATGGCAATCAACTATTTTTAGTAGCAAATAAACCGCTAAAATATCAGAAGGGGCTTTAGCCATTGAAATCACATAAGATGCAATGGCTTCTTCACCTGCTTTTTTTATAACTCGACATGTATCGAGTACTTCATTGACCATTTCATTAGGTTGCCAGTTATATGGCAATAGGGGGCGCTTAGATTTCAATTCCGTTAATAAAAATGCTTGTTTTTCATTTTCTGTCCATTGCGTGTAGCTCCCTAAATTAAGTTCTTTTGTTAGTGCATCAAGCGCATCGGTATGCACAGAACTATCTTGGCGAATATCTAATCGTACTAGTTGTAAACCAAAGCTTTTTATACGCCGCAGTGTGTCTAATAATGGACCGTGCGCTATTGTCGACATACCTTTCTCTATTAATGATTCATAGCATGTATAAAGTGGGTGCCAGAGCTGTTCATTTTTAATCAAAATATCAGAAGGCGGTAACACCTGTTCATTATTGAGTGTTGATATAATATAACTGTGTGTTTTAATAAGACGAGAACGTAACTGTTTCATTATTGCACGATAAGGTTCTGATGTCTTTTTATTATCTTCATCAAGCAGATCGATAACCGATTGATTACATTTCGTCATTGATAATTCACGAACTAATATTTGGATATCAGCTAAGAACAATTCAATCGCTTTCAATCTGGCTTGTAACATTACTTTTTCAGTCACTTCAGCAGTTACATTTGGGTTACCATCTCGATCCCCCCCCATCCAAGAAGTAAATTTTATTGGCACATGATCTACAGATAATTGTTCATTAAATGCATCAACAATTTGATCATTAAATTCACGAAGAAATAGAGGTACGCCTTCCCATAAGCTATCTTCGATTACAGAAAAGCCCCATTTGGCTTCATCAAGTGGCGTTGGGCGTTTTTTTCGTATTTCATCTGTATACCACGCTTGGCAAACAAGCTGTTTTAAACGTCGTTTTATGCGTTCAATCTCATAATCAGCGAGATCATTATGATCAAGTTGTGATAAACAGTTATTGATTGCTGTGTATGTATTAATCATAGTTCGTCGATTAATTTCTGTCGGATGTGCTGTTATCACTAATTCAATGGATAATTCTTTAATTGCTTGTGTAATTGTCTGATTTGAAAAATTAAGGTTTTTTAATGTTCGAAATAAGTCAGCCATTTTTTTGGGGCTACTGGCTGCCTCACCATGTGGAGAAATACCATAATATTCTGCTGCTGTATTTACCATATTTAAAAAATGATTGAATGCACGAGCAACATGTAATAAATCCTTATCATTAAGATTTTCAATCAATTTAAGTAATTCAGTATGAGATTGCTTATTCCCTTTTTGTGCCGATTTTGATAACTGTCTGATTTTTTCTACTAAATTAAATGTTTCATCTCCTGTTGCTCGTTTAATTGCATTGCCCAGTAAAGTACCTAACATATTGACGTTGCTTCGCATTGAGGAGTATTTGCTATTCATGATATTCTCGTTTTGTTGATATTATGCCTAAGCAACTTTAAGTTGTATGGTAAAATTCGCCATTTAAAGAAGTAGGTATAAATTTAGTTATTTTGCTTAAGTTACATACTTTATAACAATGTAGCATTGAATTTAAATAATAAAATTTTATGTTTTTTATTTTTTTATTATTTTTATTATATTAAAAATACTTAAACGTATAACTAATAACACCTCGTTAATATCGGATTTTTATATTCAATATTTTAAATATCTGTTTTTTCATGAATAACTCACCTGTATCTTGCCTTAATTTCAGTATATACTAGCGTTATTGTGAATGCATATTGGATTATTTGATGATCGCTGTTTTTTATATTGCGTCGATTATTGCTGTCTTTGCTAGTATTAAAGTGATTTGTAGCTTACGTGTAGATAAAGCTATTTTGTATCTTACTATTTCATTTTTTGCCACGGCATTGATTTTTATTTTGCTTGGTACTTATTTGTCTGTTGTTTTATATACGCTTTTATTTATTGGTGGAACAGTAACGTTATTTATTTTGGTTGCAAATATCCTTCAAATTCGTATAGATAATGTTGAAACGAGTAGGAATGGTATAAGCCCTAAAATATGGTTAGTGCCATTAGTGTTAGCCTTTATTCTTTTGGTTATGTTAATTTACGGAGTAGTAAGTACTGACTATACACAGTTTAAAGAACCCCAAGAGTTAACTCATGAAATGTCAATATATGCTTACATTTTGATGGTTGAGTTAGCCGTTTTTCTATTATTGGGCGCTGCTGTAATTGCGTATCATTTTATGCATCGATTCTTATCGGAGAAATAATATGATTCCTCTTATGTATTGTTTAACTTTTGGTTCTATCTTATTTGTTATCGGTTTATTCGGTATTATAATTCGCCGTAACCTTTATTTTTTACTACTTAGCCTAATGGTGATGAATAATGGCGCTATTTTCGCCTTAATAGCAGCTAGTTGTTATTGGCAACAACCTGATGGGCAAGTACTTGCTTTTTTAGCTGTTATCGCTGTATTAGCTGAAGCCTGCGTAGGGCTTGCGCTTCTTATGAAATTAATCTATCGCCGTAAACTTTTTAATATTGATTCATTGAGTGAAATGAAAGGATGAATTTACTTTATTTAACTATTATTGTCCCTCTACTTTCGTTTTTAGTGTTAGTTTGTATAGGGAGACATATAAGACCGATTAATGTGATAATAATTGGCATTAGTACCATGTTAATGATTACACTAATTACTATTTTTTCTTGCATTGATTTTAGTACTAATACCGTTCCGGATATGACGCTTGTTTATACCAGAAGTTTATGGGAATGGTTTTCTGTTGGCGATTTTGTCGTTCCGATTGCGCTAATGCTAGATGGTTTGTCTTTGACTTTTTTAGTATTAATTGCCTTTTTGGGGTTATTTATTTATTTCTTTGCCGCCTGCTACCTAACATGTAAAAAAGATATTTATACGTTTTATGCTTATAGCAATTTACTAGTCGCCAGTACGTTAACCGTTGTTTTGGTAGATAACTTATTTGTTATGCTAATTGGATGGGAAGGCATTAGTTTAAGTACTTACTTACTCATAGGCATTTATTATAAACAATTGCGTAATAGCTATGCAGCAATTAAAGCCTTTGTTATTATGCATTTAACTGATGTTTTTTTAATTATTGGTATTTTTTTGCTTTACCAAACAGTTGAAACGTTGGATATTCGACACATTTTAACTCAAGCTCATGATAATTTAGCTATTGATTCAGATATCGTTTTTTGGATTACTTTAACACTATTTTTGGGTGCCATGAGTAAATCAGCGCTATTCCCTATGCAAACTTGGTTTACTGAAACCACATTAGCACCAATGCCAGCTGTTGCATTAATGCAATCTTCAACCGTGATTTTAGCGGGTGTATATTTGGTACTTAGGCTTAATAATTTATTTATGATGTCAACTGATGTGCTTAATCTTATGGCTTTAATGTCATCATTAACCGTTTTATTCGCCAGTACAATTGCTTTAGTTCAATATGATATTAAGCGCATTATCACTTTTATAAACTTAGCTCAAATTAGTTATTTATTCTATGCTTTTTCAACTCAAAGTTGGAATTTGTCACTTACTTGCTTAATCAATTACACAGTAACAAGTACATTATTAATTTTGGCATCAGCAATTTTAATCAAAAAATGCCAAGGTGAACGTAATATTAGTAAATTAGGTGGTTTAGTTAAAAAGTACCCTTTGTTATATGCCGTGTTCTTAATTGTGATGTTATCACTCAGTGCTATGCCCTGGATTTCAGCTTCATTCTATATTAAAGGCGATATTATTTGGGGATTAATGGCTAAAAATAATTTAATATCAGGCTCCATTGGGTTGCTGGGAATTTTACTTTCTAGTTTAAATATTTTGCGTTTAATTTTTATCGTATTTTATCATAAACAAAAAATACATCATTTTTCTAAAACCAAATGGATCAGTTACTGCCCAATTTTAATATTATTGATATTTACTACAGCGATATTTATCTATTTCCCTCTACCAATTAAGGGAATTATTCCAATAGCAGAATTAGATACTAAAGGTAAATTGCCATTTCAGTTACTTTTAGCTGCAGTAACGTTATTAAGTTTTCTTATTGCTTATACTCTATACGCTCATCCAAATAGCGAAGTGCAAGATATTTTAAATACCCCAATGGTCAAATTCTTTGTACGATTATGTAGTGTTGATTGGCATTTTGATTATTTAATTAACATTATTTTTGTAAGACCTTATATCTATTTAGCTAACTTACTCAAAAAAGATCCATTAGCTGTATGGGATAATTGGTTTATGTTAGGTATTAAAAAAATAAATTCATATATTGTCAGCTTAGAAAATGGGCATATTCGATGGTATATGGTGTCAATGGTTATAGGTAGCATTATTATATTAATGTTACTCATTTTTATTTAAATTAAGGTGTAATCTTTCATGTTGTTATGGCTTGTTTTTTTACCGGTTATAGGCGGATTAATTGGTTGGCTATGCCATGTATTTATACCGCGGATGGTAACCTCAGCCCATGTGCAAATATACTGCAATAAATTACCTATAATTGTTGCATTGATAACAATACTTATCACTATGGGGATAACCATACATAT
This sequence comes from Gilliamella sp. Choc6-1, assembly GCF_001690385.1. NCBI lineage: Bacteria > Pseudomonadati > Pseudomonadota > Gammaproteobacteria > Orbales > Orbaceae > Gilliamella > Gilliamella sp. Choc6-1. The sequence continues at coordinate 23,815 of NZ_LZHI01000020.1, read as the reverse complement.
ATGGTCAGATGCTATAACCATTTTAGGTAAAGGGAATAACTGCATATCAGAAATCAATGTTGAGTGGATACCTTTATTGGGGATTCGTTTTCACTTATTGCTCGATGGTTTATCAATAGTTTTAATTACCTCTACGCTATTTATTGTGTTATTAACTATTATCTATTCAAGTAAAGAAAAGTTGAATAACCCTGGCTTATTTTATCTTAGTATACTATTCATGACATCGGCTATTATCATGTTATTTATAGTTACCGATTTATTTTTATTATTCTTTTATTGGGAAGCGGTAGCTATTCCAATCTATTTTTTAATTTCCTTATGGGGTCGGCGTGATTCTAGCTCTCAATTACGTTTTAACGGTGCAAGTAAATTTCTAATCTATACTCAAATTAGTAGTTTATTAATGTTAATATCCATTGTGTCATTAGCATTGATAAATTGGAATTTAACTAGCCATTGGACGTTTGATTATCAGATATTAACCCAAACACCTATATCAAGCAGTACTGAATTTTTATTAATGCTAGGTTTTTTAGCCGCTTTTATTGTGCGCGTACCTTTTGTTCCTTTTCATAATTGGTTTATTGAAGCCCATATTGAGTCATCAACAACTGGATCTATGATGATAAGTGGCTTGTTACTTAGTACCGCAACGTTTGGGCTTTTACGTATTGCCATTCCTCTATTTCCAAACGCTTCTGTCTCGATTATGCCTTTAATATTATTCTTGGCTTTATGTACTGTTTTCTATTCTGCATTACTTGCGTTTAGCCAAACCGATATTAAAAAATTAATTGCATATGTGCATATTGCATTAATGGGATTAGTTACAGCAATTATTTATAGTGGCTCAGTGATTGCTTATCAAGGAATTGTTATCCAAATGATTGCCATTAATTTAGCTATTGTAGGATTGTTTATTATTAGTGGGTTATTAGTTGAATGTTATTCAACTCGTAACATTAACCAATTTACAAGGCTGAAAGAAAAAGTACGATATCTTTCTTCATTTACTTTATTTTTTATACTAGCGGTTTTGGGTGTTCCAGGAACTGCGAATTTTATAGGAAATTACATGATGTTACTTGGTAGTTTCGTTTCATTTTCTTATTTTACTGTTTTATTAATAATTGGTTTATTAATGTTATCAATTTCATTTATTGTTCGTATGCAACCCCTATTTTATGGCGTTACCAATAGTGATATTACTATAAAAAAATCAATTAGTAAGAAAGACTTTTTATTGCTAACGAGCTTGTTAACTGTGCTTATTTTTATCGGTATGTATCCTAAAATAATTTTAGACATGTCTTATTCTGCTGTAAAACAAACACAGCAATATATAACAGTAGAACGCATGGGAGAATAATAAGATATGATGGATCTGTCACCTATATTTGTATTGAGCATTACCATTATTGTTATGTTATTTTCATTATTTGTTTTCAAAATTGGAACAAAATGGTGCACTATTTTGACTGTATGTGGTTTAAGTCTGGCTTTGCTTTGCTCATCTATAATGGGGTATAAAATTTCAATCAATAATCAGGTTATAACGGATATTAGCAGTGATAATATGCAAATACCTACGAAATCAACAACTGAAGTTGATTTGAATTCATCCCAAGAAGAAACTATACCCGTTAACGCAGCATCAACAGAACCAGCTTCAACTGAAAATAAAAGTAATAATGTTGGAAGCAATATTAAGGTGGAGCCGAATGCCGATATAGATGAACTTCAAATAAAACAATCAAAAGTCGATGAAGATAAATCCGTTGACGATAACAGCGCTGAATCCAGTAACTCACAAACAATGGAACAAAAAAAAGCTCCCGCCTCACCTTTCAACGATACTCAAACAAAACTGGCTGATAAAAAAAGCGTTAATGTGAATAATAAGAATGTTCAATTTGCAACTTCCCAAAAAACTGAATTAGACAATGAGCGGAATATCAATGCTCTTTTTACTTGTGATGGTTTTGGCTTGCTATATACCAGTTTAATTTTAATTATTTCAATTATTGTAACCTTTTTTGCTTACCGTTGGTTTAAACAAGAACTAAAGTCACATGGTTTATTTTATGTGATTTTACTTTTTATGACATTAGGTGGGGTTACATTAGTTTATGCTAGCCATTTAATGGCTTTCTTTGTTGGAATAGAATTACTTTCAATTCCGTTTGTTGGGTTAATTGGTTATCAGTATATTCAAACTCATTCCCTTGAAGCTGCGGTAAAATATATGATATTGTCCGCTGTTGCCAGTGCATTTTTATTAATGGGAATAGCATTTTATTATGCAACTACAGGTGAGCTGACTTTTAGTGGTTTAAGCTATCAGCTATCAACAATGACTTATCTTAGCACTTTATTATTAATGGGTGTTTGTTTAATGCTGGTAGGAATTGGTTTTAAATTATCGCTGGTTCCTTTTCAACTTTGGTTGCCAGATGTTTATCAAGGTGCACCTACCGTTGTTGCATTGTTGCTTTCGACCGTAGGAAAAGTTGCTATATTTTGTGCAATTGCCAGACTCTTTTTATTAGCTCCTATTGTTAATAATGAAACTATTCGTATCATCTTAGTAATTATGGCTTTTTGTTCAATTTTGTGGGGCAACTTATTTGCATTTATGCAAAGTAATTTAAAAAGGTTACTTGCGTATTCATCTATTGCTCATTTCGGATATTTATTAATTGCTTTAATTGCAGTGCAATATCAAGTGTTGGCATTAGAAACAATTGGTGTTTACTTAATTGGTTATATTTTATCAAATATCTGTATATTAGGAGTAATCAGTTTAGAATCACATTCTAATGAGCTACAAGATCATGAAAATGAGGTAGATTTATCTGGCTTATTTTGGCGAAAACCAATTCTTGCTTTAGCAATGGGAATTGGATTGCTATCATTAGCGGGAGCACCATTAACTATAGGCTTTATTGGTCGTTTTTTACTAGTTTTATTAGGTGTGACAGCCGAATTGTGGTGGTTAATAGCAGCGGTTGTAATTGGCAGTGCTTTGGGTCTGTATTTTTATGCTCGGTTAATTATCAATCTTTATATAAAACCAACTTACCGAGATGACCTATTATCAGATTTTATAATTAATATTAAACGAGAAAAAATTAGATTAAGTGAACTATTCATTATTTTTTCGGCGCTTTTGATCGTAATTTGTGGCGTTTATCCTAAATGGATATTTAGTCTAGTCAATATGGCTCAATATTTGACAAGTTAATATGATAGCTTATAGTGAGCAAAATTTTTACACGATTATTTGGCTATAAGTTAAAAGGATGAGAAGGCTTTTCTTAAGAATTAAGAGCAGATAAATCTTTGATGTTCTATCTGTTCCTTTAATGTTTCTGTTATATTTGCAATTATGATGATTATTGACCTTCATTGTAAATTTCGAGATTTTCTGACTCTTTTTGAAGAGTTGATTTTTTGCTATCATTTCGATTTTTTTCTAGCTGTGAAAGATAATAGCCATCAACACCTTCAGTAATATAGTTTCCATCGAAAACCGAACATTCTAAATGATGGATACTTGGGTTTTGTTCTGTAACTGAGTCAATTAGATCTGAAAGGTCTTGAAAAATTAATTTATCAGCGCCAATATCTTTAGCAATTTCTTCTACTGTTCGATTATAAGCAATAAGTTCACTTGCAACTGGCATATCAATACCATAAACATTTGGGTATCTAATTTCTGGAGCGGCAGAAGCCAAATAAACTTTTTTTGCACCAACTGAACGCACCATTTCAAGAATTTTTTCAGATGTTGTACCCCGTACAATTGAATCATCAACTAAAAGAACATTTTTACCTTCAAATTCAATACGATTAGCGTTGAGTTTTCTTCTCACTGATAATTTACGTGCATCTTGACCTGGCATAATAAAAGTTCGTCCAACATATCGATTTTTAACAAAACCTTGACGATATGGTTTCTTCAAAATACGAGCTATTTCTAATGCGGCATCACATGATGTCTCAGGGATAGGAATTACAACATCAATATCTACATCGCACCATTCTCTTACTATTTTTTGACCTAGCTTTTGCCCCATTAAAATACGAGATTGATAAACTGATACCCCATTCATCAATGAATCAGGTCTTGCGAAATAAACATATTCAAATATGCATGGATAATATTGGGGATTATTTGAACACTGTTGCGAATAAAGTTTCCCTTCTTGTGTTATATAAATGGCTTCACCTGGCTCAACATCTCTTAATAGTTCGAAATTAAGGATGTCTAATGCGACACTTTCTGAAGCAACCATATATTCAACTTTTTGATTATCAAGCACACGTTTCCCTATTACTAACGGGCGAATTCCATATGGATCACGAAAAGCAACAAGTCCATGCCCTATAATCATAGCAACACAAGCATACGCACCTTTGATGGTATTATGTAAATGACTCACTGCTGTAAAAATATTATCGGCTGTTAAGGGGTAGGTTGGAAATTTATCTAATTCACTGGCAAAAATATTAAGTAGTACTTCTGAGTCAGAGTTGGTATTAATATGCCGTCTTGCTAATTCAAAGAGTTTATTACGTAGCTTATCAGTATTAGTTAAATTACCATTATGGGCAAGTGCAATACCGTAGGGAGAGTTTACATAAAAAGGTTGTGCTTCAGACGGGCTTGAGCTACCAGCTGTTGGGTAACGAATATGACCTATACCCAAATTCCCCTGCAAGCGCTGCATGTGATGTTCTTGAAACACGTCTTTTACTAAGCCATTAGCTTTACGTAAACAAAAGCGATTTTGTTCATCAATAGTTACTATACCTGCGGCGTCTTGACCTCGGTGTTGCAAAACGGTCAATGCGTCATAGATAGATTGATTAACTGTGCTATATCCTACTATACCAACAACACCACACATACAATATTACCTCAAAATTACTACGATAAAAATGAAGACGATTGTTGTATAAAATCAAAAAACCAACGAATAATAAAACTAAAATGCGGAATAAGCTGAGACTGAGTCCAAAATGGCGATTGTGATAACGGTGTAAAAGTATCAACCAAAAAGAGTATGGCGGCTACAACTAAAATCCCCCGTAAAACACCAAAACCAATACCAAGTACCCGATCCGTACCAGATAACCCTGTTTTTTGCACTAACTCGCCAATAATGTAAGAGACAACAGAACAAACGAGTAATGTTGAAACAAAGAGAATAGCTACAGCAACAGCTATTCGCATTAGTTCACTATCAAAATACGTTAAATAGGCAACAATATAAATGTAAAATCGACTTGCTATAAAAAATGCAAGAATCCAACTAATCAGGGATAATGCTTCTCTTACAAATCCACGTACTATGCTGATTAATGCAGAAAAAACTATTACACCGATAATTGTAAAATCAACCCAATTCATCATAATAACTCACAATTTTATGTCAAAATATTTCTAATTAGCAACTATGATCCCTTTTAATTTCGTCAAATTATTTAAATTATCAATTACTTGTTCAGCTTGCTCTTTCTTTGCATAAGGACCAACTAGTAATTTAATTAATTGGTTAGGCTCCGGATTTTTAGGTATCACTCTAACGTTATAATTATTCAATCTTAACAAAGCAACAAGCTCTTCAATCTTCTGTTTATTTCTTAATGCAGTAAGTTGAATGATATATGGCTTAGGATCTTGCTCTATTGGATCAGTTGTAAAGGTTAGGTCATCTTTTTCATCACCACTAATTTCAGGCGAAACTAAAGAACTTGGGTTTTGGTCAGTATCTGGTATATAAGGTATGCTAGATACGTTATTAGCGCCGTTATTGGCCGTGTTATCATCTGGCGCAGCTTCGGCTGCTTGAAACTGTTCATTTATTATATTAGGTTGTAAGATAGGCGTAGTTGAGGTTTGCGAATTTGATTTATCGGTGATGATCCATGGCGCAATAACAGCTAGGATAAGTAATAAAGCTGCTAAACCAACAAGCCGATTCCTAATAATTTTTTGCTTATTCGGATTATCTTTTTTATCTTCTATCATGATTAATTTCGCCTAATATTCATATTGCTCTAATACATCAGCTACTGTATGAAATGAACCACATACAATGATAATATCATCTTCTTTTGCCTCTTGCATCGCTTTTTGGTAGGCATCGCAGACGGTATCAAATGTTGAAATGTTGGATTCGCCTTTGTCTAGTAGATATTGTTTTAATACTTTGCTATTAGAACCACGCTCACCATAAAGGGTAGCACAATACCAAATATCGCCTTTTAGTATTGATAAAGTGCATTTGATATCTTTATCCTTTAGCATCCCAATGACAATACGAACTTTAGCAACATTTGATTGTTTTTTCTTTAATTCTTCTAGTTGTGTTATTAAATAAGTGGCAGCATGAGGATTATGAGCAACATCAATAATGACAAGAGGCGAAGTTTGTAATATTTGAAAACGCCCAGTTAACTTTGATTGTGAAAGCCCTACACATATTTCAGCTTCAGTAATTTTAAGCGCTGAATAACTTAAGGCTGCAATAGCAGTTGCTGAATTAGCTAAAGGAACATTCGGTATAGGTAAATTACAATAGCACTTTCTTGAAGAATCAAATGACCATAAAGTATCATTGGTTTGTTGTTGATAAGACCAGTCCCGATTTACAGCATAAATTGGGCAGTGAACAGATTTTGCTACGTCTAAAATCGATGAAGGCATTTCTGGTTCACCAACAATGGCAATACTTTTTCTTTTGAAAATACCCGCTTTTTCACGCCCAATACTTTCTTTTGTATTACCAAGATAATCAACATGGTCAATACCAATTGTGGTAATAACTGCTACATCAGCATCAACGATATTTGTGGCATCAAGTCGTCCACCTAATCCTACTTCTAGAATAACTACATCTAGTTTAGCTTGCTTAAATTGATAAAGTGCTGCAAGCGTTGTATATTCAAAATAAGTCAATGAAATATCGCCACGCGCTTTTTCGATTTCGGCAAAAGCTTTTACCATTTCTCGCTCAGTCGATTCTCGATTATCAATTCGTACACGTTCAGTAAATCTTAATAAATGTGGTGAACTATAAACACCTACTCGAAATTTTGCTGCAAGCAAGATCATTTCTAGCGTTCGGCAAGTAGTACCTTTGCCATTCGTCCCAGCTACAGTAAAAACATAGGGGGCAGGTTGTAATAAATCCAACCTTTCTGCCACGGTTTTAACTCGCTCTAGTCCAAGTTCGATGGTTATTGGATGCAGTTGCTCTAAATAACAAAGCCATGTCTTTAAGTTAGACATGGCATCTGGTTTTTTATCTTGCATGACTAATTAAACTGTCTCTGTCTCATTTATAGTAATATCATTAAGCGGATCAGGATACCTCATCAATTTTGCTAATAAAGTAGCAATTTTAGGACGCATATCTTTACGATGAATAATCATATCAATAGCACCTTTTTCAAGTAAAAATTCACTACGCTGAAAACCTTCAGGTAATGTTTCACGAACAGTTTGTTGAATAACACGAGGGCCTGCAAAACCTATAAGCGCTTTAGGCTCAGCAATATTAATATCACCAAGCATAGCTAAACTTGCCGACACACCACCCATAGTAGGATCAGTCATAACTGAAATATATGGTAAGCCTTCATCCTGCATTTTTGCAAGGATCGCACTTGTTTTTGCCATTTGCATCAATGAGTATAGAGCTTCTTGCATTCGAGCACCACCACTTGTTGAAAAACAAATTAATGGGCATTTATCTGCTATCGCTTGTTCAGCAGCGCGTACAAACAAAGCACCTACAACTGAAGACATAGATCCACCAATAAATGCAAATTCAAAGCATGCAGCAACTACTGGAATCCCCAACAATGTGCCTTTCATAACAATCATGGCTTCTTTTTCATGTGTTGCTTTTTGCGCTGCAGTTAAACGATCTTTATATTTTTTTGTATCTTTGAATTTTAAGATATCTTTAGGGGCTAGTTCCGAACCAATTTCAACATCAGAGCCTTCATCTAAAAATCGATACAACCTCACACGTGCAGGAATATGCATATGATGATCACATTTAGGGCAAACCTCTAAATTACGATCTAATTCTGCTTGGTAAATAACTTGCTCACAGTTACTACATTTTGTCCAAACACCACCTGGTATATTCGCTTTTTTATGGTCTAACGATATATTGTTTTTACTTAGAATTTTTTCAATCCAGCTCATTATGATTCTCTCATGCTGCTACTTTCTAGAATTACTGGGTATTGTATAATACTTTGTACTAATTCTTAATAGCTGTTTTTATTTTTGTCCTACTTTGTAAAGATATTTCATATCTTTCTCCAATTACTCAATATAATAAAAAATATCACTTGTATTTAATTATAATAATTTTGGAGATAAAATTTATTATTTGCACCAATAACTTCGATTAATTTTAATATACAAGAAAAACCAATAAAACTTCAACTTTCATATTTAAACTTCTTGACTCCTAATTTATATATAAAAACTAATTTGCAAATTTAATTATAATTAGCTCCGATATTTATTTAAAAATAATTTGTTGCTATTCTTTAATCTATTCGCTTAATAAATTGTTTTATTTTTAACCCCATAGCAATTAATGCCCCGAAGTAAACGAAAACACCGACAATTACTAACAAAAATAGCCGTCCAATGCGTATTAACATTGATCCAGTAGACCAGTTAGATAGCTCTGAGCCTAACCATAATACCGCTGACATTAAAATAACAGCAATAACTACTTTAGCTAAAAATTTATACCAGCCTGATTGTGGATAATAAAGTTGTTTTTTGCGTAGTTGCCAAAATAATAATCCAGCATTAAAACAAGAAGCAAGACCGATTGATAGAGATAGCCCAGCATGCTGTAACGGTCCAATGAATACTAAGTTCATTAATTGTGTCAAAATTAAAGTAGCAATAGCAATCTTAACTGGAGTTTTAATATCTTGTCTTGAATAAAATGCAGGTGCTAATACTTTTATTAGAATCAGACCAAGTAAACCAATAGAATAAGCTACTAAAGCACGCTGTGTCATTAAAGTGTCATTTAAAGTAAATTGCCCATACTCAAATAGTGTTGATATGAGTGGTCGAGAAATTACACCTAAAGCAACAGTGCTAGGCAAGGCTAATAAAAAGCAAAGTTTTAACCCCCAATCCAATAATTCAGAATATTGTTTATGATCGCTCTTTGAAAAACTTTTTGCTAATGATGGCAGTAAAATCGTCCCTAATGCCACTCCAAGCACTCCTGCAGGAAACTCCATTAAACGGTCTGCATAATACATCCAAGAAACGGATCCAGAAGCCAAAAATGAGGCAAAGATAGTGTTAATAATTAATGAAATCTGACCAACTGAAACACCTAAAATTGCAGGTCCCATTTGTTTTAACACGCGCCAAACCCCACTATCTTTTAAATTAATTCTAGGTAGAACTAACATCCCTATTTTTTTCAAATAAGGAAGTTGATAAAGTAGTTGCAAAACACCGCCGATCACAACCGACACAGAAAGAGCCAGCACTGGCGGGGGAAAGTAAGGAGTGAGAAATAATGTGCACACAATCATACTAATATTTAACAATGTTGGTACAAAAGCAGGAACCGAGAAACGATTCCAGGTATTTAGTATTGCCCCAACAAGTGAAGAGAGGGAAATGAAAAATATATAAGGAAAGGTGATTTGCAACATCGTAGTTGCTAGTTGGAATTTCTCAAGCGATTCTTCTTTAAATCCTGGCGCAGTTAATATAATAATAAAAGGAGCTGTTAATATACCTATTAGGGTGACAAATGCCAACACTAGTGTTAATAAACCAGCAATATAAGCAACAAAAGTACGCGTCGCTTCTATTCCTTGTTGATTTTTATATTCTGCTAAAATTGGCACAAAAGCTTGTGAAAAGGCCCCTTCTGCAAACACACGTCTTAGTAAATTAGGTAACTTAAATGCTACAAAAAAAGCATCGGTTGCCATTCCTGCCCCAAAAAAACGAGCAATAATTGCATCACGAACAAAACCTAATACTCGTGAGCCCATTGTCATAGAGCTTATTGTGGCTAAAGATTTTAAAAGATTCATAAAGAATATAGCATCTAAAATGGACAATGAGGCATAGTCTACAAACTATTCGTACAAATCACCATGCTTTTTTTCAATAAATTTTTTATCTATAGTGAGGTAATGAAAACTTACTTTATCATGAGATTTATTTTTTTAACTAATAGTTTGCTTACTGTATAGTATAAATATGGTGGGTCGTGAGCGATTCGAACGCTCGACAAACGGATTAAAAGTCCGCTGCTCTACCGACTGAGCTAACAACCCTTTTTTAATAGAATGGTGTACCAACGTTATTAGTGATACAAGCGATTTCGGGTTGCTATATTACCTATAATTATTAGGTAATGCAACCCTTTTATGGGTATTTTTTCAAAAATACCGAATTTTCATACGCTTTCTTAAAGTGAAGCAAGCTTTTTATTAGCAAGCTCAACAATATTTTTATCTTTAGAATACTTATTCACAACTTGTTGAAATACAGCTTTAGCACTTGTTTTATCACCTTTATCAAATAAAATTATCCCTACTTTATAAAGACTTTCAGCCGCTTTTGGTGAAGACGGAAAATCTTTCACAACTGTTGCATAATAATATGAAGCGTCGTTATTCTTGCCTTGCTTATAAAATAATTGACCAAGCCAATAATTAACATTAGAACGATATACGGATTTAGGGTAAACTTTTAAAAACTTTTGGAATGCGGCAATCAACTCATCGCTTTGTTTTCCATCACTAATAAACCGCATAATAAAATTATAATCCGTTTTATCGTTACCTGAAGTGGTCCACCCAGATAATTCTGGTGCTGCTACGGTTGAAACAGGCCCAAAAGTTGAAGTTGTAGGCGATGATATGGCTTCTTGTGAAGAGCCAGTATTGGTGTTAAATGAAAGCCCCGAACTACCTGCCATTTGTTGTAAAATTATTTTTTGGCGCTCGATTGTCTGGTTGAGTTTGTATTTAGTTTCTTCTAGTTGGCCACGAAGGGTATCAATATCTGATTGCAAATCATTTATCCTTTGTTGATTTTGTATCAACAATTGACCTTGTGCCTGTACAGTTCTTTCCAGTTCAGAACCACCCGCTGCACAACCATAACCAGCAAACAATAAAAATAAGGATAATGTGAGTATTTTTTTATTCATATAATAGGACTCAATGTAAACAGATAAACAAACGGCTAAATAATTCAGCCGTTATGAGAGCGATTAATATACAATTACAGCACGGCGATTTTTGGCGTAAACCGCTTCATCGTGACCTAATACTGCCGGTTGTTCTTTACCATAAGACTTAACTGTCATTTGCCCGACAGATACACCATTAGCTTGAAGATAAGATTCAACTGCAACAGCTCGACGTTCGCCTAAAGCAATATTATATTCAGGTGTTCCACGTTCATCAGCATGACCTTCTATCACAATTTTAATAGGAGTATGTGCTCGTAAAAAACTTGCGTGGGCATCTAACTTATTTCTGTACTCAGGCTTAATATCATATTTATCAAAATCAAAATACACTGTATTCATTTCTTGCTGTTGCAGCTTTTTGAGTAAAGTGTAATCTTCATTAGATAAGCCGTTATATGAGCTGCCACTTGTAGTTGTAGTATTTTTTGAAGAACATGCTGTCACAGCAATTAGAGGTAAAGCAACCACGGCTACTTTAAGAAATTTAGAAAATTGCATTGTTATTAACTCCTATGTGTTAAATAAATAATATTTGGTTTATCTAACTGATTTCAAAACAACATTTGATACCAGTTAGCAAATAATTAGTCATATGATCTTTGCTACAAATTTAATAATATTGATTAAGTTTCGGTCTTCTGTTACAAATATGGTGACCATGATGGAAATTTTACCTGTCCATTAGTTACTGGCAATTCCGCCTTGAAATACCCATCTGTTGAAACCAAGTTTAAGATTGTCCCAAAACCTTTTGTTGAACTATAAATTATCATTGTACCATTTGGCGCTATACTTGGTGTTTCATCTAAAAAAGTATCTGTTAATCGTTGATACGTATTTCTTTCTAGATCATACCGCGTAATATGTTGTTCACCATTATTAGTTGATATCATAGCGATAAACGAGCCATCAGGTGAAACACGTGCGTTTTGATTTTGTGTATTATCCCATGTTAATCGTTGTGGTGTTCCACCATTTATGTTAATGCTGTATAACTGTGGACGTCCAGCTTGATCAGAGGTATAAACAATCGTTTGACTATCAGGCATCCATGATGGTTCAGTATTATTGCTTCGACCTGATGTAATTTGAGTTATTTTCTTTGAGTTTAAATCCATCATATATAAATTCAAATTACCGTCTTTAGATAAAGCAAATGCTAATTTCATTCCATCTGGTGAAAAAGCAGGTGCACCATTGTGTCGAGGAAAAGATGCTATTGTTTCAATAGCGCCACTATCTAATGTTTTCATAACTAGTGCTGAGCGCCCGCTTTCAAAAGTAACATAGGCAAGTTTTTTACCATCAGGTGACCAGGTCGGTGACATTAACGGTGCTTTTGAGCGATGAACAGTAATCTGATCGTAACCATCATAATCAGACACGCGTAATTCGTGTGTAAATGGTCCTTTGTTTAGTTTTACAATATAAGCAATTCGTGTTCTAAATGCGCCCTTAATACCCGTTAGCGATTCAAAGATTTCATCACTTGCTGTATGTGCAGCATAGCGTAGCCATCGTTTTTCGATGGAGAGTTGGTTTTGTGCTAAAATTGCACCAGGTTTATTAACAGTATCAACTAATTGATAAGTAATAAGATATTTTCCAGATGCATCTGGTTGAATAGAACCGACAACGACAGCAGAAATACCAATATTTTGCCACTCTGTTGGATAAACCTCTGATGCTGTTGTTGGCTTTTGTGGCATATTATTAATATCAATAGGGTTAAATTTACCACTATTACGTAAATCTGAAGAAATGATATCATTAATCATTTGAGGAGGCTCTCCAGATCCAGTCCATTTAAATGGCACAACTGCAATCGGTTTAGCAGCACTTAGACCTTCCGTGATATTAATTTGTATTCCTTCATTATCGGCCCAAACAGTTGCTGCTGAGGCATATAAAAAAATGAAGCAAGTTATCAAAAAGCGAAAAGCACATTTGATCATCTTAAATTCCTTAATAGAAGCAAAATAATTATGTTAAAGTATGTGCAACCTATTAGTCACAATAAAGTTAAAAATTGTAAATAATTCTACAATGAGAAAGATAGCTGATATTACATAACAAGTCTATAACCTTTGTGATAAAAGGTTCAACTGCTGTTAATTATTTTCATTACTTAGAAGTAGCCTTATACTAATACCATTTTTAGCTAGTTTAAAGTACAAAATTTGATATTTTGACAACATAATTTTATTTATCTCTTAAAAATAACTTTTATTAACCTATTATTTATTAATAATATTTCTATCTTTAAGATAAAATTCAACATTGTATAGATATACAACTAAATGAAAATTAAGTCATTATTTTTGACAATACTCACAGTAAAAAGTATTACGTTGCCCTATTTTTTGTGATTTTATTTTCCTTTGGCAGATCAGGCAGGCTTCACCTTCTCTTCCATAAACTTGAAGATTTTGAGCAAAATAACCAGGTTTTCCATCGGATTGGAGAAAGTCTTTAAGAGTCGTACCACCTTGCTCAATTGATTTGGTTAAAACTTGCTTAATTGCGATTGCTAGCCTTTCATATTCAGTAAATTTTAAAGAATCTGCTGCTCGATTAGGATTGATCCTAGCCATAAATAGTGCTTCAGACGCATATATATTACCAACTCCAACTACAATATGATTATCCATTATCCAACGTTTAATCGGGATATGACGATTCTTTGCTTTTTCAATTAAGTAATTTCCTGAAAATGCATCACTTAATGGTTCAGGTCCCAAATGCTGCAATTGAGTTAATTTATCCAATGAATTTGCCCAGAGCCAAGAGCCGAACCTCCTAGGATCGGTATAGCGCAAACTCACACCATTTTCCAAAACCAAATCGACATGATCATGCTTTTCAGCTTTTTGAGCTTCTTGTAAAATACGTAAACTACCAGACATTCCCAAATGAATCACAATCCAATTGTTAGTTAACTGTAATAACAAATATTTTGCGCGTCGTTTTATATCTAAAATTACTTGTCCATTTGCCTCATTTATAGCATTGTCAATTGGCCAACGAAGTTTAGGTTGGCGAACAATAATTTGTTTTATCGTTTGCCCTTTTAAATAAGGCAAAATTCCACGACGACTAGTTTCTACTTCTGGTAATTCAGGCATAGGAATTCCACTTAATTATTTAACATTTCAGTCACCCAAGCAGGCACTTGTTGAGCAGATTCTGTTTGATTATTATTGATACATAAACTCTGCAAACTAGATGTCCATGCAGGTAAACTACGAAAATCTTGAATATTTCCTTCACATTGCCAATGTCCATTACTATTTATTGGTACCATAAATATATTTTGTGGTATCGGCAGAGTTAGCTTTTTAGGTGTATTATTTTGTAAATATTCACTATATATTTTTAATGCTCCTGTCGCACCAGTTAATTTCATTGGTGAATGATCATCAAGCCCAATCCAAATAACAGCAACATTTTTACCATCAATACCAGTAAACCAACTATCGCGAGAGTCATTACTTGTTCCTGTTTTAGCTGCTAGTTTAAATGAACCATATTTTCCTTTTAATGTACGTGATGTTCCTGATTCAACCACTTGTTGCATTGCATAAGTAGTTAAGTAAGCTGACTGAGGAGAAACAGCTTGAATCTGCTTTGGGTAGCTCTGATATACTAATTCACCTTTGTCTGTTAAAACATATCTTAAAATAGTTAGTGGGGAACGCTGTCCATTATTAGTAATAGTTTGGAACATTTGAGCTGTTTCTAATGGCGTTAATTCTAAAGCTCCTAATAACCTTGATGGCAAATTAGGAATGCGATCTGCTGGTACTCCAAGTGCTTGCAAAATATTTTTTGTCGCATCAAGTCCTAATGCCATACCTAAATTAACTGTTGGGATATTAAGCGAAAGCGCCAAAGCATCAACTAACATAACGCGATTACGAAATTTACGATCGTAGTTTTTCGGTTCCCAATAACCACCACCATCAAGTTTAATTGATAATGGGCTATCATTTAGCCATGTATTAAGTTGATAATGATCAGGTTGTCCAAGTGCAGTTAAGTAAGTTGCTGGTTTAGCAAGAGAGCCTATAGCTCGCCTAGTTAACCATGCTCGATTATAACCTGGATAACGTGGCTCGGCACTCCCTATAATTGATCTAATTTCACCTGTTTCTCGACTAACGACAACCATTGCTGCCTGTAAGTCTTTATTTGTTGATTTACGTAGTACTTCAATTTCATTGGTTACAGCTTGTTCTGCAGCAGCTTGAGCAACTGGATCAAAAGTTGTAAAAATCTTCATGCCAGAAAGGTGTTCTGCTTTATCACCTAATTGGTTACGAAGTTCACTACGAACAACCTGCATAAACGCAGGTTGAGGAGAAATGACACCTCCTTTAGGTAAAACAGATAGCGGGCGCTGGCTTAATAAGTTATACAATTCATCGTCAATAATACCTTGCTGTTGTGAAAGTTTTAACACAACATTGCGCCGTTCAATTACCTGTAGCGGTTGTGTCCAAGGGTTGTACAATGAAGCACCTTTTACCATTCCAACTAAAACTGCTTGTTGATCTAAAGTAAGTTCATTTACTGGGCGACCAAAGTAATATAAACTTGCTAATGGAAATCCATGGATCTCTTCACTACCTGCTTGACCAAAATAAATTTCGTTCAAGTAAAGTTCTAAAATACGTTCTTTACTATAGCGAGCATCTAAAATCAAAGCCATATAGGCTTCACGTATTTTTCGACTCAAACTTCGTTCATTTGTTAAAAAAAGATTTTTAACTGTTTGCTGGGTTAATGTACTACCCCCTTCAGTCCGTCCTGTTGTAAGGTTAACATAAATTGCACGTCCAATTGAATACAGGCTCACACCATGATGTTCGTAAAAACGTTTGTCTTCAGTAGCAACTAATGTTTTTAATAATGAATCAGGAAACGCTTTTAATGGTACAAAAAGTCGTTGTTCGCCATTTGGAGAATGCATCATCGTTATTAATTTTGGATCGATTTTTAGTAATCCAAAATCTCTACCTGTATTTAAATTTATAATACGGTCTATTCGGTTTTGATAAAAAGTAATTTTAATACGGAATGCTTGCTCTTCACCATCAGGAAAAGTAAAAGGTCGTCGATAAATTTCAACAGCATCATTACTTACAATAAATTCCCCAGGGCGCGTAGCTTTTGTAGCTTGCTGACGATATTGTGCGCCAACTAACATAGTAACCACATCATTTAAGCTGTATTCACTGTCGGGTTCAAGCTCAATAATTTGACCATAAATTGCAGCAGGTAGTTCCCATACATTGCCATCAATTCGTTCTTTAATTTTCTGATCAAGATATATACCATAAAAAACAGTGACCGCTAAAAAAATAAGCAGTAGTTTAAATAGTAACGAAAGCAATCGACCCAATAGTGAACGCTTTTTAATTTTTTTTGTTTTTGAAGAAGGTTTCTTTTGGGTAGTTTTAGTTGATGTATTCAAAGCTCGCCTAAGATCCATTATTGAATAATAATGGACTTATAATACCACAATTTTTTAAATATAAACTTACCTTATTTTGTTGATATTAATTCAAAATTACTTTTCCAAATTTATGATTAAAATTCCAGTTGTGGTTTGATATTTTTAACTTTTGCTATAAACGCATTTTTAGATTTACCTGTTAAACCTTCATTTATTGGTAGACTTGCGGTTAATGGATTAACTGGTTTGTTATTGATATGCAATTCAAAATGTAAATGAGGACCAGTTGAACGCCCTGTATTACCTGATAAACCTATTTGGTCCCCTTGCTTAACTTGCTGCCCTTGTTTAACTAAAATTTTGTCAAGATGCATGTAAGTTGTCATATATTGGCGTCCATGTCTAATAGCAATATAATTACCTGCTGAACCACTATATTTAGCAATTACAACTTCGCCATTACCAACTGACAATACCGGCGTGCCTCGTGATACAGCAAAGTCCACACCATTATGAGGTGCTATACGCCCTGTAACAGGGTGCAAACGGCGAGGATTAAATCCAGATGAAACACGTGCTTTTTTTGCCAAAGGATAACGGAAGAAACTCTGTGATAAGCTGCTTCCATTAATATCATAATACTTTCCATCATCTGCCAAAATTGCATAAAAATCTTTAGAGCCATTTTTAAAGCGAAAAGCTAATAATTGGCTATTAGAAAGATGTTTACCATGCATTTGCCGCGATAAAATTACCGAAAATTTGTCTCCAACTCTCAAACGTTTGAAATCCAGACGCCATTGTAATGCGCGTGTAATAGTGCCAATTTCACTACTAGTTAAGCCAATTTTCCGAGCATCAGCAATAAAATTTGTTTTAATTTCACCTTTAAGGATAACTTCTTGGGATACAGCCTCTTCAGTTTCTGAACTTTCTACAAAGTTATCACCAGATTTTTCATATATTCGAATATTATTACTTGAAATGGTCCAATTAAAACTCTTCAAATTATGATCATCATCAGTAGTCCAACTAATTTGTTGACCAATTCTTAGATTAGCTAGTTGTTTATACTTTGTTGTCAACTGATAAATATCATTTCGATTAACATTATAACGTAATAAAATATCATGCAACGTATCGCCTCGAACAATAGTATATTGCACAGTGTTATCTTTATCATCAAGAATTGCGTCTAAATCATCTTTAGCAACAATATCTTCTGGTTCATCTGAAGATTCTGTTATCTTGGAATTTGAATTATCATCAACTATTTCAATTTGTCCTTCCCCAATATCAACAGGTAAAGAAGAACCGTTAGATACAGTTGTTTCTGCTTGAGGATTTAGTGGTACATAAACAGTACGTTCCAAATTGAGAGGTCGCCACAATACGGAAAACAAGATAACGAAAAAAAGGACACCTGATATTGAAAGATAAGGAATTTTAAAATTATTTATTTCAATATCTGGAAATTTAATCTTTCTTGCCAAAATCAACCTTAACTATTTATTATTTGATCTATTATTTATCTAAACAATCCAACAGTTGCTGTGTTAATTTTAACAAAAATTGTGAATAAGCATCTTTCGAAAGATCTATATCAGTTCCTAATGGGTTTAATTCCCCAATTCGAACTTTCGTTCCATCCACTAATTTTCCAATAACTGCAGGACTAAACTGCGGTTCACTAAATATACATATTGCTTGGTGTTCTTTTATTTTTTGTTTTATAGCGTAAACTTTTTGAACACCAGGCTGTACTGATGGATTTATGGTAAAACTACCCAAATTGTTTAATCCAAACTTCGCTTCAAAATACCCATAGGCATCATGAAATACAAAATACCCTCTATTTTGGACGTTTCTAAGTTTTTTTGCAATATTTTGTTCTGTTTCAGCCAGTTTAATTGTGAATTCGCTTAGATTTTCATCAATTAAATCTTTTTTATCTGGATATTGTATTATCAATTTGTCATGAACTGACTTAGCAATAATTTCTGCTATTTCTGGAGAAAGCCAAATATGCTCATCATATTCGCCATGATGATCATGGTCAGATGAATCGTGATGGCTTTGTATTTCTTCATGGGAATTATTATCATGACTAGTTCGAAGTAAAACTTTAATATCCGATATATCAATTAATTCAATTTGCTTTTGTTTATCAACATTTTTTAAAATCGCCGGCATAAAAGTTTCTAGATCTTCACCTATCCAAATAACCAATTGAGCTGATTTGATTTTTCTTAAATCTGCAGGCGTTAAAGAATATGTATGAGGTGAAGCTCCATCTGGTAATAAGATCTCTGTCTCAGTTACACCTGAAGCAATTGCTTCAACAATAAAACCTATCGGCTTCACAGATGAAACAATTGTCGCTTCTGCATTTATAATCATACTCTCTATAACGAATATAGATCCAGACATCACCAAAAATCGGATAAAACGTTCTAAATTCCTTACAATATATTTTTTCATGCCATTATGTTATGTTTAAAAATGTGATAAAATAGACTTTATATATTGTTATAATATAACATAACATGTAGATAAGCAAGGGTATATCAATAATATGACTCAATTAATTTCTCTTGATAATGTCTCCGTTGAAATCAATCATCAGAAAATATTGGATGATGTTTCATTATCAATTAACTTGAATCAAATTATTACGTTATTGGGACCAAATGGAGCCGGTAAATCAACTATGGTTAAAGTCATTTTAGGCTTAATTCCCCATACTTCAGGGGAAATTAAACGATTAGCTAATTTAACTATCGGTTATATTCCTCAATCAATCAATTTAAATCCTACTTTACCCATCACTGTTAAACGCTTTATGCATTTAAATAAAAAATTAAAAAATAAAGATATTATTAATTCGCTCTCGCTAGTAGAGGCAGAATATTTAATTGATAAATCGATACATCAATTATCGGGTGGCGAATTGCAACGTGTTCTACTTGCTCAAGCTCTCGCAAAACGTCCTCAATTGTTAATTCTAGATGAGCCAACACAAGGGCTTGATGTTAATGGTCAAATTTTATTATATGATTTAATTGTTAGTGCTAAAAAGCAGTTTAATTGTGGTGTGTTAATGGTTTCTCATGATCTTCATTTGGTTATGGCAAAAACCGATGAAGTTATCTGTTTAAACCATCATATTTGTTGTTCAGGGACACCTGCAATTGTATCTAACGATCCCGAATTTATCTCGCTTTTTGGTGGACATTGTGCATCTCAAATCGCAGTTTATAAACATTGCCACAATCATCAACATGATTTCTGTCAAAAACACACTGATTTCAACCAATAATATTTTTACCTAATGTTGAAAAGGAGATAAATAATGATTGAATTTCTACTGCCTTCTTTATTCGTAGGGCTATGTTTAACGACAGTTACTGGACCATTAGGGACATTTGTAGTTTGGCGGAGAATGTCATATTTTGGTGATACATTATCACATGCAGCGTTGCTCGGTATAGCTTTTGGTTTTTTATTTAATATAAATCTATTTTATGGCATTATTTTTGTCACATTAATTTTGGCATTAGGATTACTATGGTTAGAGTCTCAAAAACAGCTAGCTATAGATACTATACTTGGAATATTAGCGCACAGTGCACTCTCACTTGGCTTAGTAGTAATTAGTTTATTAGGTAATATTCGAGTTGATTTGATGGGATACTTATTTGGTGATCTTTTATCTGTGACATATATAGATATTTATCCAATCATTTTTTGTGTAATATTAATAGGAATTTTATTAATTTGGCGTTGGAATGATTTTTTGTTTATCACTATAAATGAAGAATTAGCTTTTATTCAGGGTATTAATATAAAATTTACTAAACTACTTTTAATATTATTACTAGCTTTAACTATTGGAATTGCAATGAAATTTGTCGGTGCACTCATTATAACATCTTTACTAATTATTCCTGCAGCTACTGCCAAATATTATTCAAAAACACCTGAAACAATGGCGCTAACAGCCATAGTCATTGGTATGCTATCTATTATTAGTGGTTTAATTTTCTCATCAATTTACAATACACCAACAAGCCCATCTGTTGTGTTAAGTAATGCTTGTCTTTTTTTTATATCTTTAATAATTTCAAAATTATTTTTCTCTAATAAAGCTTAGAAAACTCAGTAAAAATAATAAATTTATTGCGATACAGATCTCAATCTAAATATAGTTTTAATTGATGTTTATTTTTTAGAAAGTAACATGATGAAAATTCAAAAAATTAATCATTTATATTATGTCTCTTGCAATTATTCATACTCGCGCATCTGTTGGTATACAAGCACCACATATTAATGTTGAAGTTCATATTAGTAATGGATTACCAGGTTTTGTATTAGTAGGTCTTCCAGAAGCTACTGTAAAAGAGGCCAAAGATAGAGTACGAAGTGCCATTATAAATAGTGGCTTTACATTTCCTGCAAAAAAAATAACAGTTAATTTATCTCCAGCAGATCTCCCAAAAGAAGGAAGCCGTTTTGATTTACCTATTGCTATCGCCATTCTTGCAGCGACTGAACAAATTCCAACAGAAAATCTATTGCACTATGAGTTTTTGGGAGAACTAGCACTTTCAGGTGATATTCGTGCAGTTAAAGGGGCGATTCCTGCTGCTATAGCTTCAAAAAAAAGTAATCGTACATTAATTATTTCGGCTGAGAATCAATCTGAAATATCATTGATTCATCATAATAACACTCTAGTTACGAACAACTTATTAGAGTTATGTCAATACTTATACAATCAAATTCAATTACCTACTGTAAAGTATAGGGAATATGAAGATGTTGATCCTCATTTAGCTAACTTACAAGATATTATAGGTCAAGAGCATGCTAAAAGAGCTTTAGAAATTGCTGCGGCAGGTGGGCATAATCTATTATTAATTGGTCCCCCTGGAACTGGAAAAACAATGTTGGCAACACGTTTAACCTCTTTATTACCGCCATTAACTGATGATGAAGCGCTAGAAAGTGCGGCAATAACCAGCTTAATTAGTCCCAATGGCTCAATAAAAAATTGGCGAAAAAGACCCTTCAGATCACCCCATCATAGTGCATCAAGTGCAGCACTTGTTGGTGGTGGTACAATACCTAAACCTGGAGAAATCTCACTTGCACATAATGGTGTATTATTTTTAGACGAGCTGCCAGAATTTAATCGTAAAGTTTTAGATGCATTAAGAGAACCCATTGAATCTGGTGAAATTATTATTTCAAGAGCAAATGCTAAAATAAGATTTCCTGCTAAATTTCAACTTATAGCAGCAATGAACCCTAGCCCAACAGGGCATTATCAAGGAACACATAATAGAACAACACCACTACAGATAATTCGCTACTTAAATCGACTTTCTGGTCCCTTTTTAGATAGATTTGATATTTCTATTGAAGTACCACTATTACCCCAAGGAGCATTAAGTCAAAGAATAACAATGGCTGAATCGACTGAACAAGTGAAACAAAGAGTATTTAAAGCAAGGAATACACAATTAAAAAGAAACAAAAAATTAAATAGTCAGTTATCCCCAAATGAAATACCACATTATTGCCAATTATCTAATGAAAATAATGAATATTTGGAAAAAGCTTTAATCAAGTTAGGGCTTTCGGTTCGAGCATGGCATCGAATATTAAAAGTATCAAGAACTATTGCAGATTTAGAACTATCAGAAAAAATAGAACGAAAACATATTTCAGAAGCTTTAAGTTATCGTTCTATGGATCGATTACTAATTCAATTACACAAAAACATTGGTTAAAAGAATCAGTCATCATTATCTATGAAATCATCACTTACATCAACTTGTGGTTTTCCACCGGATAATGTATGAAAACGTTTTGGTTTATTTATACGAGAAAGATATTTTATCCAAACTTTTTCAAAATCAGTTGATGCTTCTTTTTTTCCTTTACAAACTGCAACAAATGATTTTTCTTCTGGAGTTAAAGGTTTCTTTACTTCTGTATCAAGTGCTTTAAAAGTACAACCATATTTCTCTAAAATCTGCGCTTCTTTGATTGTAAAATCTCCATGGCGAGAAAAGCCTCTTGGATAATTTTTATTATCAAAAAAACGTTGTTGACTTATAAAACTTTCAGCCATTTTTTATCCTCTAGGTTATAAAAGTCGTAGGGCGGAAATTATAATTCAGTAACGTAATCTGTAAATAATTTTTTTTATTTATATAGATAAATAATGATTAAGCGATTAAAATTAATACAAATTATCAATTTGTGGCAGGGGCGGAGAGTCTCGAACTCCCAACACCCGGTTTTGGAGACCGGTGCTCTACCAATTGAACTACGCCCCTAAATAAGGTGGCGGAACGGACGGGGCTCGAACCCGCGACCCCCTGCGTGACAGGCAGGTATTCTAACCAACTGAACTACCGCTCCACCGTATTTGGCATGTCTATAAAATAGAAATTAAGATTTAAAAAGTCTGGCGGCACCCTACTCTCACATGGGTAATACCCACACTACCATCGGCACTACGGCGTTTCACTTCTGAGTTCGGCATGGGGTCAGGTGGGACCACCGCGCTATTACCGCCAGACATATTCTTTTCTCTTCTACAATCAGTGCTCATTATCTCATAATAACACCAATCTCTCAATTCGGAACAAACCACTCAATCAACATTTAATCCAATTTCGATGACTTAGTCATCAAACGCTTCTCTTCACGTAATCACAAAACAACTCCGAGTTGTAAGGTTAAGACTCTCGGTTCATTAGTATCAGTTAGCTCAATGTATCACTACACTTACACACCTGACCTATCTACGTCTTAGTCTCAAACGAACCTTACTGAATCTCTTCAGGGAAAACTCATCTTAAGGCTAGTTTCGTGCTTAGATGCTTTCAGCACTTATCTATTCCGCACGTAGCTACCGGGCAATGCAATTGGCATCACAACCCGAACACCAGCGGTGCGTTCACTTCGGTCCTCTCGTACTAGAAGCAAACCCTCTCAATTTTCCTACGCCCATGGCAGATAGGGACCGAACTGTCTCACGACGTTCTAA
>NZ_LZHI01000019.1:0-1609 GCF_001690385.1 Gilliamella sp. Choc6-1 | reverse complement strand
GGGAACTTTGTTGGCGCAGCAGGTAAAGTATTGGCATTGGTGGATAGCTTAAATGATATCTGTCGTGCCAATAAAGCATTAGCCCGGGGTGATGTTGGCGCCGTTAGTTTTATGGTCAGTTCTTGTATTGGTTTTGCAATAGCCGGATTGGGGTTATCGTTTGCGTTGTCTGGACCATGGGGGCTGGTTTTAGTTTTAGCGCCATTTATTCTTAATTTTCTATTTGGCACTTACGACGACGGTAGCCAATGGGACGAAATGGACAAATGGATAAACCGCTCCATATTTGGCAACCTAGCTCGCAATGACTTATACCCACCTTACCCCATTAGTGATACGGGCAACTACCTATCCGAGCAAGATTTTTATTTGGCATCCCGAAAAGGACTTTGCCAAACCGCCCACCATGAAGTGAATGCAAGCGATTTGGGGAAAGAAGGTCAACAAAATCTAAAAAATAGTGCGCCCACTAAAGTCACAGGAATCGTTTGGGGAACCGATGACCAACGTGAAGTGGTAGAGGCAATAAATAAAACCTCAAACAGTAAATTGTACAATTTAAACTTAGTGATGCAACTGCCCGACTTTGTAAAAAATAAGGCCAAATTTGAAGGAACAATCACCATCCGCCACCGTGGTGAACCACAAGAGACCATATTAGAAGTTAGTCATGGCGGTGAAAATATAATTATTGAACCCGTTCAATACAATCCAGCCTATTTTAAACTGGTTAATAAAAATATGACTCGAAAACAAAAGATTGAAATTTATGATTATTATCAGGCTGAGCCCAAAGATTTGGGGGAGGTGGTTAATAATTGGTATGCCATGCAGCAAGTGATGGGTATCGATATTAAAACATCGCAGGAAAAAGCAGCAACACCAGCAGACAGCGCCACCACAGAGGTTACAACGACCAAGCCAAAAGCGCCGAATATCGGTTTATTTATGATAAACCAACTAGTAGGGCGGGTAACTGGTCAGTTTGAAGTGATTTGCACCATTCAATATTGGCCAACGGGGAAAGTGGATGAACAGGGTAAAAAAGTGTTTCCATACTTACTGTCATACCAATATACAGCTGATACGAGCCATAAGCCGAAGCAGTGACAGAATCGATTAACAAATTTTAACTAACAGGTAATAACTGATGAAAACACAAATCAAAAAAGTCTTAATATTAGGTAGTAGTTTACTGATGTTATCGTTACTGACAGGGTGCGATTTTACCGATTATAAAACGCGAATTCAAAGGGAAAACGATATTAATAACCCAACAGGAAATAAAAAATCTTGCTTAGCAGTGGGGGATTTAACTGAGGATATGTATCCTTATACTATTCACTATGTTGAAGGCGAAATTGATCCGAAAGAGCCTTATGATAAAGTAAAACAAAATAGAAGATTAAACTTAAAACTATCCCTCTATGCTAAAGAGGGATTATTTACTGAAGAGCTGGTTGGTCATGACGGCGATAAGCCTCTGTACCGTTATAATTTAACGGATGAAGGTCGTAAATACGTAGATTGGTGGGGGGGGACTAACTTCTGCTTTGGTCGGGTTGTGGTAGAAAAAATTATAGATGTGGATAATCAACTTAAAGGCATG
>NZ_LZHI01000018.1:0-992 GCF_001690385.1 Gilliamella sp. Choc6-1 | reverse complement strand
TCAGCTGTATATTGGTATGACAGTAAGTATGGAAACACTTTTTTACCCCGCAAATCTTAAACTTAACAGTAATCTAATGAATTAAAATAATTTTATAAAATATAACTACCACTTCTAGCCCTTATTAAGCTTAATCTTCCATCAGAAGAAATACTATAGTTATGCGCACCTTTAACAGGTCTTTCACCCAATACGGCTTTCTCTAAACCGCCATAACCTTTATATAAGCTATAAATATCCTTATTTTTTATCCAATTTGGCACATTTTCTAAATGGTAGGTAAAAATGATCACCCGCTGACCTTGTAATTGGTCGTCAACTCCCGTAACTTTCTCAACCACAACCCGACCAAAGCAGAAGTTAGTGCCTCCCCACCAATCTACGTATTTGCGACCTTCATCCGTTAAATTATAACGGTACAGGGGCTTATCGCCGTCATGACCAACCAGCTCTTCGGTAAATAATCCCTCTTTAGCATAGAGGGATAGCTTCAAGTTCAATCTTCTATTTTGCTTTACTTTATCATAAGGCTCTTTCGGATCAATTTCGCCTTCAACATAGTGAATAGTATAAGGATACATATCTTCATAAACCTTACCGACCCTTAAACAAACTGATTTATTTCCTGTTGGGTTATTAATATCGTTTTCCCTTTGAATTCGCGTTTTATAATCGGTAAAATCGCACCCTGTCAGTAACGATAACATCAGTAAACTACTACCTAATATTAAGACTTTTTTGATTTGTGTTTTCATCAGTTATTACCTGTTAGTTAAAATTTGTTAATCGATTCTGTCACTGCTTCGGCTTATGGCTCGTATCAGCTGTATATTGGTATGACAGTAAGTATGGAAACACTTTTTTACCCCCGCAAATCTTAAACTTAACAGTAATCTAATGAATTAAAATAACTTTATAAAAGATAATTACCACTTTCCGCACGGATCAATTTTAATCTACCATCCGACTTAATATTGTAATAATGACTTCCT
>NZ_LZHI01000017.1:0-1675 GCF_001690385.1 Gilliamella sp. Choc6-1 | reverse complement strand
GCTTTGGCTACGGTTTTAGAAATCAAGGTATTTAACATCTGTTTAGCTTTAATTTCAGGTACTAATGTGCCCGAAACTGTTGAACGCATCGCTTTAACTAGCTGCATTTTTAATTTGATGTCACGGTATAAAGCCACGCTATCAACACTTAATAATGCTAACGAGCCTAAGTCAATCGCCAGTTGGTGCATTTTTTTATCTTGGCTTTCACCTTCTTTAACGGTGTCCATTATTTTAATAATATTTTTATTATATTATTCCGTTATATGGTGTCGTTGTTTGATTTCGGCGAGCTCTTCTTGCGATGTGGCATTAAATGCTTCGACCATCCATTCGGGCCAACCTTCACCTTCAATCCTATGGGCTTTAAATTCCGCTTCTTGATCTGACTTATATTCGCCGTCATCGATATTGGCAACATCACAAAAAAACATAAAACTATTGATCCATCCCCAAACAAATGTACTTCCTGCACCGGCTCGAGCAGGATCTAACATAATATGATCTATCACTTGGTGCGTGCCCGGTTGGCAGACCATTAACACGGTTGAACTTAAGGCATTACGTGACATATTATGAATAATAACACCGTGCAAATCGTTCCAATCATATTCTTTTATTCGGCGTTTTTTCGGTTGTAAAAATACCGAAGGGTGATGTAAAAACTTAAAGTTAAAAAAGTAACTTTCGTTAACATAGACTTTACCGGTTTTACGATTAAATATAATGGGGCTGCCACGGCGGGAGAGTAGATAATAATACAGTTTGGGAATAACATAATACATAGCGAGACAACAAGCAATAAAACTAGGGATGCTTATTATTGTTATTTTGTTACCAATTTCAGAGTCATTGGAGCAAAAAATCATTATAAAAGCACCGACAGTTGATATACTTCCCAAAATAGTAGCAACAAAGTAAAGGCAAGCATAAAAAATCTGATCATTGTGATCCTGACGAATAAAGGCACAATAGGTATTATTGGCATAACTTAAGCGATCGTCATGCAGGGGCACTAAACGTGGACCTTTATCTAGATCCCCAAACCAACCAAAGATTTGCGGGCGGTATTTTGATGGCATTTTATTCTCCTTTTATTTATTCATCGTGAAATTGGTTGCTGCTTCGATTAATGATGAGTGGGATTTCGTTATCATCTTGTGCATTAGGGCTGATATTGATTTGGTAGTTATTTATTAGATCATAAGCAAAGGTGCCCGCTACCCAGGTTATTACCGTTAGGTGACTTTCTGGCTGGTTAGGAGCTGGCTCTTTTACTTCGATTTTTTCAATATCGGTAAAATTAGATTGCCATACCGCTTTGCCCTGAGTGAGGGTTTTAAAGGTTTTTGCTTCATAATGGTCGATAAAATAGTTTTTATCGGTGGTGACATATTCGGTGATTTTTAGGGTTTCTTTGGCTTTATCTTCGTTTAGGTGGATTGGGGAGTGCGCCACTACTGAGTGGTTATTTACCCCTGTTGAACTGATATTAAAGCGAGATTCAATCATATCCTCATCACGTTGCCCATTCTTACCAAATAATGTGACCGTGGCCTGCAACGGCAGGTGGGCGATGGTTGCATTATTCGGGTATGTTAAATAAAAATAGAGGTGGCGGTGATGTAGCTTCATCCCACTAAATGAACTTGGTTTTTTAAAGATCATAAAGGTG
>NZ_LZHI01000016.1:0-686 GCF_001690385.1 Gilliamella sp. Choc6-1 | reverse complement strand
CCCCGCAAATCTTAAACTTAACAGTAATCTAATGAATTAAAATAACTTTATAAAAGATAATTACCACTTTCCGCACGGATCAATTTTAATCTACCATCCGACTTAATATTGTAATAATGACTTCCTAAAGCAGGTCTACTACCCGTTACCGCGGGTTCAATTTCGCTATAATTAGGATATAGACTATAAATATCTTTATTTTTTATCCAATTTGGCACATTTTCTAAATGGTAGGTAAACGTAACCATACGCATGCCTTTAAGTTGATTATCCACATCTATAATTTTTTCTACCACAACCCGACCAAAGCAGAAGTTAGTCCCCCCCCACCAATCTACGTATTTACGACCTTCATCCGTTAAATTATAACGGTACAGTGGCTTATCGCCGTCATGACCAACCAGCTCTTCAGTAAATAATCCCTCTTTAGCATAGAGGGATAGTTTTAAGTTTAATCTTCTATTTTGTTTTACTTTATCATAAGGCTCTTTCGGATCAATTTCGCCTTCAACATAGTGAATAGTATAAGGATACATATCCTCAGTTAAATCCCCCACTGCTAAGCAAGATTTTTTATTTCCTGTTGGGTTATTAATATCGTTTTCCCTTTGAATTCGCGTTTTATAATCGGTAAAATCGCACCCTGTCAGTAACGATAACATCAGTAAACTACTACCTAATATTAA